>NZ_JFHO01000030.1:0-76179 GCF_000724705.2 Acidiphilium sp. JA12-A1 | reverse complement strand
GCGGCGGGCCGGTCGGCGCCGGCCGCCAGGCGAGGACGAGATCGCCGGACCGGGTGACGCCGATCTCGGCGAAGACGAGGCGATTCGACAGGGCGGCGGCGCGCGGCAGGGTGGTGACGAGGGCGAAGGTGTGCGGCGTCCCTGGCGGCTGGCCGGGCCGGGCCTGGGCGATCAGCCGGCGCAGGGCGCGGAAGGTGGCCTGCCGGTCGGACGTGGCGGCGATCGTCGCGGTGGTGCGGCGATAGGTCGCGATGCCGAAATGGCTGGCCTGGGCGAGCCCCGCGAGCAGCAGGCCAAGCACGACCAGCGCGACCAGCATTTCCAGCAGGGTGAAGCCGGCCTCACGCCTCATGGCGGTGCGACGCGGATGGTCACCAGCGTCACCGTCCGTCCGGCGCGGCCCCATCGCTCGCTGACCGACAGGCGCAGCGCCCGCAGCGGCGCGCCCTTCGCCACCGGCAGCGGCGCGGCCTCCTCGCGGTAGCTGAAGCCGCCGCCATCCTGCCCGGTGCGGACGTAGTGGCCGCGCGGCGCGAAGGCGGCGAGGGCGGCGAGGCGGGACTGCGCGCGTTCCACCGCCGCCGCCTCGCGCCCGCCGATGGCGACGCCCGCCGCGCCATCGAAGGCGGCGCGGTAGAGCACCGCGACCGCCAGCGCCGCGATGACGAAGGCGACCAGGGTTTCGAGCAGGATGAAGCCGCTATCGTGCCGGGGCATCGGTGCTGATCCGTCCGGTCAGCCAGCCCACCGCCACGAGCGCCCGCGCGGCGCCGCGCGCGAGCAGCACCTGTCCTCCGGTCGCGCTGCCATCGGGGGAGAAGACGATCCGCCCCCAGCCGCGCGCGACCGGGCCGTGAAAGGCGATGGCGAGGCCGCGCGGCAGCCGCCCCGAAGCGGTGGGGCCGACCCAGCGCCCGTCCGCCGGCTCGATCGCGAAGGTGGCGGGCCGGCCGGTGGCGATCGCGACGGCGCGGGCGGTGCGCAGCGCCCCGGCGAGGGTGGCGGCGGCGGTTGCGGGGCCCTGGCCGATGCGCCGCCAGGGTGCCGCATTGGCGGCGAGCGTGAGGGCGAGGCCGAGAATGACGACGACGACGAGCAGTTCGAGCAGCGTGTAGCCGCGATCGTCAGGCGCGGGCTCAGTGGGCGAGGGCATCGAGACCGAGCATGGCCAGCAGCAGCGAGGCGACGATGAAGCCGATCGCGCCGCCCATCACGATGGTGATGGCGGGAACCAGCAGCGAGACCAGCTTCTGCACGCCGAGCCGCGCGCGTTCCTCGTGGATCGCGGCGGCCCGCAGCGCCATGCGGCCGAGCTGGCCGGTTTCCTCGCCGAGGCGGAGAAGCTGCACCGTGCGCTCCGGCATCAGCCGTGCGGCGGCGAGCCCGGCGGCGAGGCCCTTGCCGTGCCGCGCCGCATCCGCCGCGGTGGCGATGGCGCGGGCGGCGGCGCGGTTGCCGATCACGTTCTGCACGATCGCCATCGCCGGGACGAGGGCGACGCCGTTGCCGAGCAGCGTGCCGAGCGTGCGGGTGAAGCGGGCCGCCAGCGCCTCGCGCAGCAGGGCGCCGAGCAGCGGCAGGCGGAGGACCAGACGGTCGAACCGCAGGCGCGGGGCGGGACGGGCGAGCAGCAGGCGGATGCCGGGAATGGCGAGGGCGAATAGCGCCAGCGCATAGGGCCAGGACGCGGCGCAGGCCTGGCCGATCGTGAGCAGCAGGCGCGTGGTGGCGGGCAGGGGGACGCCGTTTTCGGCGAAGATCGGCACGAATTCGGGCAGCACGTTGGTGAGCAGGAAGACGATCGCGCCGGTCGCGGCGAGGGCAAGCAGGGCAGGGTAGGTGAGGCCGGCGATCATCGCGGCGCGCAGCGAGCGGTTGCGCTCGAGCAGTTCGGCGAGGTCTTCCAGCGTCGCGGCGAGGGCGCCGGACTCCTCGCCGGCGCGCACCAGCCCCACATAGAAAGGCGGGAAGCTGTGCGGCTCGTGGCCGAGCGCGCGCCAGAGGGCGGCGCCGTCGCGCACCTTGTCGCAGATCGCGAGGATGATGGCGCGGACGCGCGGGGTGGCGGCGGTGCCGGCGGCGAAACGCAAGGCGCGTTCGAGGTCGAGCCCGGCGCCGAGCATCGCGGCGAGTTCGCGGGTGAAATCGGCCAGCGCGTCGGCGCCGAGGCGGGGGGCGCCGCCGATGTCGCGGTTGAGCAGGGCGAGCAGGAAGGCGCCGCGGCGCGGGGCGGCGCCGAGCAGGATCAGGCCGCGGCGCTTGATTGTCTCGATCGCTTCGGCCTCGCTCGCCGCGTCGATGGCGAGGCGGGCGGGGGCGCCGGCGCGGTCGATCACCCGGAAGACGAAATCAGGCATGGTGGCGCGGCATCATGCGAGCAGGCTTTCGGCGAGCGAGGTTTCGCCGGCCAGCACCGCATCGCGCGCGGCGTCGGCCAGGCTGCGCAGGTCGGCGGCGCGGGCCAGCTCCGCCTCGCCGGCGCCGGCGGCGAGATGGGCGGCAAGCTCGGCGGTGGGAGTGAGGAATTCGGCGATTGCCATGCGGCCGCGATAGCCGGTGTTGCGGCATTCGGGGCAGCCGGCGGGGTGGTTGAGCGGCGTGCCGGCGGCGATGCCGAGTTGCGCCGCCTCGGCCGGGCTTGCCGGCGCGGTTCGCCGGCAGGCGGGGCAGAGCCGGCGGATCAGCCGCTGGGCGAGCACGCCGCGCAGCACCGAGGCGACGAGATAGGGTTCGAGCCCCATGTCGCGCAGGCGGGTCATGGTCGCGACCGCCGAATTGGTGTGCAGCGTCGAGAGCACGAGATGGCCGGTCAGCGCGGCGCGGGCGGCGATCTGCGCGGTTTCGAGGTCGCGGATTTCGCCGACCATGATCACGTTCGGGTCCTGCCGGAGGATGGCGCGGAGGAGCTGGGCGAAATCGAGCCCGATCTGCGGCTTGACCTGGCTCTGGCTGATGCCGGCGAGGCGGTATTCGATCGGGTCCTCGATGGTGACGATCTTGCGGCTGGCGCGGTCGAGGCCGAGCAGGGCGGTGTAGAGCGTCGTCGTCTTGCCGCTGCCGGTCGGGCCGGTGACGAGCACGATGCCGTTGGGTGCCGCGAGTGCGGCGCGGAAGGCGGCGACGATGGCGGGGTCGAGGCCGAGCGCGCCGAACTCGAAGGTCATCGCGCTGCGGTCGAGCACGCGGATGGCGATGGTCTCGCCATGCATCGTCGGGATCGAGGAGACGCGGAAATCGACCTCGTGGCCACGCACCGGCAGGCGGATGCGGCCATCCTGCGGCAGGCGGCGCTCGCCGATGTCGAGCCGCGCCATGATCTTGACCCGCGAGACGATGGCCGGCGCCATCGCCGCCGGGTGGGTTTCCGCCTCGACCAGCGCGCCGTCGTGACGGTAGCGGACGCGCAGGCGGTCTTCCTCGGGCTCGATATGGATGTCCGACGCGCGGGTTTCGACCGCGCGGGCGATGAGCTGGTTGACCAGGCGGATCACCGGCGCCTCGCTGGCGAGATCGCGCAGGCGTTCGGCATCCGCCTCGCTCGGCGCCGCCTCCTCGGCCACCGCCTCGGCCGTCGCCGTCTCGCCGGGATCGGGGTAGAGCCGGTCGAGCGCGGCATCGAGGTCGATCGGCACGGCGACGGCGCGGCGCACCGCGCAGCCGGTGGCCGCCGCCACCGCGCCGGCGGCGAAGCCATCGAACGGATCGACCATCGCGAGGTCGAGCACGCCCTCGGCCGCGGCCAGCGGCAGCACCCGCGCATCACGCAGGAAGCGGGGGCGCAGCCGCGTGGGCAGGACCGGGGCGGCGGGATAGGCGCCCGGCGCCAGCAGGGCGAGACCGAGGGCGGCGGCGGCGGCCTCGGCGAGGCTGCGCTCGCCGATCAGCCCGAGGCGGACCAGTGAAGCGCCGAGGCCGAGCCCGGTTTCCGCCGCCAGCGCCCGCGCCCGCGCGATGCCGAGGGAATCGACCAGCCCGGCCCGCAGCAGCGCCGTGCCGATGGCTGAACCGTCCTCATCCGGGCGCGTGGCGGCATGATCGAGCATCGCATGTCTCTCGCGGAAACGTGTTTTTTACCTTATGCCCGAGCAAGCCGCCGCCGGAGCCGAAAACATATGACAGTTCAGGGAAATATTCTGGTTGCCGGCACCATTCTGGCATCACCCTTCATCGGCTCGTTCATCGGCACGCTGGTCGAGGACCTGCCGCGCGGCCTTCTGCTCGCGCGGCGGCGCTCGCGCTGCGATGCCTGCGCCACGCCGCTCGGCGCCGCCGACCTGGTGCCGCTGGCGAGCTTCCTGTTGCGCCGCGGGCGCTGCGCGCATTGCGGTGCCGCGATCCCGCGCCGGCTGCTGCTGATCGAGCTGGCGACGCTGCTGCTGGCGGTCGTTATCGCCGTGCTGGATCCGGCGGGGCCGCGCGTGCCGCTCGATTTCGCCTTCGCGGCGACGCTGCTGGCCGCGGCGCTGATCGATCTCGACTGCCTGCGGCTGCCCGACGCGCTGACCCTGCCACTGCTGCTGGCCGGGCTGGTCGTGACCGCGCTGCGGCAGCCTGAGGCGCTGCCGGCGCACGCGGCAGGCGCGGCGCTGGGCTATCTCGGCTTCACCGGGCTGCGCCTGCTCTGGCGGCGGCTGCGCGGGATCGACGCGCTGGGTGCGGGGGATGCGAAGCTGCTCGCGGCCGGCGCCGCCTGGCTGCCGCCCGCCGCCCTGCCCTGGGCGGTGGTGATCGCAGGGCTTGCCGGGCTTGCCGGGTTCGCCGCCTGGGCTGTGCTGCGCGCGGAGGCCGGCGGCGCGCCGCTCGCGCGGCAGAAGCTGCCGTTCGGCCCCGCGCTGGCTTTCGGCCTGCTGGTGGTACGACTTGCGGCATGAATTGTCATCAAAGAAACATCAATCAATAACACACGAAAATTTTATTGCACGTAAAGTTGATCGTGTCGGGCGGCAAATATCGTCCGCGCTGATGTTCATTCTCAGACATGGAGATACCGATGCACGCCAGAAGGGCGGCCACGGCTTTGCGTACTCTTTTGCTTGCGGGTTCGGCGATGATCGCCGTCGCGGCGACCACGGGTTCAGGGCGCGCTGCCCCGGCGACCATCACCTCCAGCGGTCAGTATCTGACGCCGGCGGCGGCGCCGGGAGCGGTGTTCACCGCCCTCAATCCCGGCCTTGCCGACAATCCGTCCTATGTCGCCGGGCAGGCGATCAGCACCGCCGTCAGCCCCGATGGCAAGACGCTGCTGGTGCTGACGAGCGGTTATAACCTCGTGAACGACGCGAGCGGCAAGGTGATCCCGGCGGATTCGGAAGAGTATGTCTTCGTCTATGACATCTCGAACGACAAGCCGGTGCAGAAGCAGGTCCTCAAGGTGCCGAACACCTGGGCCGGCATCTCGTTCAGCCCGGATGGCCAGCATTTCTACGTCTCGGGCGGCGTTGACGACGACGTTCACACCTATGCGCTCGGCGCCAGCGGCTGGGCCGAAATCGGCACGCCGTTCGCGCTCGGTCATGCGGCGGTCGCGGGCAATCCGCTGAGCCAGGGTGGCGTCGGCTTCCTGGTGAAGCCGCAGGCGGCGGGCCTTGCCACCACGGCGGACGGCAAGTCGCTGCTGGTCGCCAATTTCTATAACGACAGCCTGTCGATCGTGCCGCTGTCAGGCGGCGTTCCCGGCGGAGCGGCGACCGAGGTGCAGCTGCGCCCCGGCGTGATCAACGCCGCGCAGGATGGCGTTGCGGGCGGCGAATATCCGTTCTGGGTCGTCGCCAACGGCAATTCGACCGCCTATGTCTCGAGCGAGCGGGATCGCGAGGTCGATGTCGTGTCGCTGACCGGCACGCCGCAGGTGACCGCGCGCATCAAGGTTGCGGGCAATCCGAACCGGATGGTGCTGAGTGCCGACGGCAAGTATCTGTACGTCGCGTGCGATAACGAGGCGGATGTGGAGGTGATTGCCACCGCGTCCAACACGGTGGTGGACACGATCCGCACCACCGCGCCGTCGTCTTATGTGGGCATGCCGAAATATTTCCACGGCACCGCGCCGAACTCGCTCGCCTTGTCGCGGGACGGCACGCGGCTCTACGTGACCAATGGCGGCACCAACTCGGTCGCGGTGATCGCGCTGAACACGGCGAAGCCGGAAGTCATCGGCCTGCTGCCGACCGGGTATTATCCGAACAGCGTCAGCGTCAGCCCCGATGGCAAGATGCTGTATGTGGTCAACGGCAAGAGCATGCCGGGGCCCAATCCGTGCAACGAGAAGCTCGCGGCCGACGTGCCGGCGAGCTGCACGCCGCTGCAGCACTATAACCAGTATATCCTCCAGCTTTCCAAGGCCGGCTTCCTGACGATGCCGGTGCCGGCGACCGAGGAGATGGAGGAGCTGACGCGGCTCGTTGCGCACAACAACCATTTCTCGTTCCACGAGAGCGCGCGCGATCGCTCGATGATGGCGTTCCTGCACCGCCACATCAAGCACATCATCTACATCATCCGCGAGAACCGCACCTATGACCAGATCCTCGGCGATCTCGGCGAGGGCAATGGCGATCCGGCGCTGGCGGAGTTCGGCAAGACCTATACGCCGAACGTGCATCGCGTCGCGTGGAACTTCGTCGATCTCGACAATTTCTACGATACCGCCGAGGTGAGCGGCAATGGCTGGCCCTGGAGCACCTCGGCCCGCGAGTCCGATTACGGCACCAAGGCGCTGCCGGTGAACTATGCCGGGCGCGGCCTGTCGTATGACTGGGAGGGCACCAATCGCAACGTCAATGTCGGCATCGCATCGCTCGCCGGCCGCAAGGCGGCCAACCCGCTCTATCCGGACGATCCCAACCTGCTGCCCGGCACCGGCAACGTCGCCGCGCCGGATGGGCCGCACGGCCAGGTGCAGCGGGGCTATCTGTGGGATGCGGCGCTGCGCGCGGGGCTGAGCATCCGCAATTACGGCTTCTTCATCGATCTCGGCCGCTACAACCTCTCGGGCGCGCTGGCGAAATACGGCATCCCCGAGATCAACGACGCCTACGCCCAGAAGATCAAGGTCGCCTATGCGACCAACCCCGATCTCGCGCCCTTTACCGATCCGTATTTCCGCGGGTTCGACAACACGATCGCCGATTACTACCGCGAGCAGGAATGGAGCCGCGAGTTCACCAACTATGTGCGGCACCACGACCTGCCCTCGCTCGAACTGGTGCGGCTGATGCACGACCACACCGGCAACTTCACCACCGCGCAGAACGGCGTGAACACGCCGGGCCTGCAGATTGCCGACAACGACTATGCGGTGGGCAAGCTGATCCAGACCGTCGCGCATTCGCCCTATGCCTCATCGACCCTGATCTTCATCGTCGAGGACGACGCGCAGGACGGGCCGGATCATGTCGACGGGCATCGCAGCGAGGCCTTCGTGGTTGGGCCCTATGTGCGCCATCATGCCGTGGTTTCGGCGCGCTACAGCACGGTGAACATGATCCGCACGATGGAGGACATTCTCGGCATCGGGCCGATGACGCTGAACGACGCCTATGAACGGCCGATGACGGCGGTCTTCAGCCGCGACGACCGGAAGTGGACCTTCAACGCCGCCGTGCCGCAGCCGCTGAGCGCGACGACGCTGCCGATCAAGGCGCAGACGCAGGACGAGCCGGAGTGGCAGCCGCTGCACAACGCCGCCTGGTGGGCGAAGAAGACCAAGGGGTATGACTGGCGCAAGGAAGACGCCATCCCTGCCGTCGCCTACGACCACATCCTCTGGGAGGGCATGATGCCCGGCAAGCCCTATCCGACCGAGCGCAACGGCCGCGACTATTCGCGGTAACGCCTGAACCCGGGGTGGCGGCCGCTGCGCCGCCGCCCTGACCCGGCGACGACGCAACCGGCCGGAGCAGAGCGCTCCGGCCGGTTTTCTTGTGGGTGGCGGTGGCCGGTCGGGCGGAGAGGCTCGACCCCAGGCAGGGTTTGGGCGGCCCTGCGGCGTCCGGCCGGGTGCCGGATGTCCGGCCTTTTCCGGCCGGGCCGGGTCGCGGGGCTGACACCGGCCGCAAAAAAATCCGCCCCGACCCTGCCGGACCGAGGCGGGATTGCGGGAGAGAAGAGGCGGATCAGAACGTCATCCTGACGCCGCCATAGCCGGCGATCGGGCTGCCGGGATTGGCGGTTCGCGGATCGGTGACGCCGCCGGGGACGAAATTCCACGGCACGTCGGAGACCGGGCCGAACCCGCCATAGGTCTGGTAGGAGCGGTTTGTCACGTTATCGACCATGGCGAAGACGGTGACGCGCGGAGTGAGCTTGTAGGAGGCATAGACGTTGAACACCGCGTAGCCGCCAACGGGTTTCGTCAGGTTCGCCTCGTCGCCGAAGCGGTACTGACTCGATTGCAGGATCGCGGTGGTGCCGAGCAGCAGACGTTCGGTGAGCTGGTAGGACAGGTCGATCGTGCCGCGATTGGCCGGGATGCCGGGGATACGGTCGCCGGGGACGACGTGGATCTCGCCGTTCGCATCGGCGGCGGGGTTGGAGGGGCTGTTCAGTGTCAGCGCGTTCTGGAACGTCGCGTCGATATGCGCGAAGCCCAGGCGCAGGTTCAGCCTCGGCGTCGCGTAGACGAGATTGGCCTCGATTCCCTGACGGCGCGTGTTGCCGCTGTTGGTGTAGTATTGGAGATTGGGGTTGTAGAGGGTCGACTGATAAATGATGTCATCGTGAACGTCGGTGCGGAAAAGGTCGACGTTCCAGCGCAGCGTGCCGCCGGCGAAGCGGGCGAGGTGGAAGCGGGCGCCGAGTTCGAAGGTGCGGGCGACGACCTGTTTCAAGTTCGGATCGCCGACGAAGAAGTTCAGCAGCGAGCACGGGTTGGCGGCGCTGGCGCAGGAGAGTTCGGTCGGCGTCGGGTTGCGGTTGGTCTCGTCGACGCTGCCATAGACGTCGAGCGTCTTGAGCGCGTGCCAGGTCAGGCCGATTTGCGGGTTGAACCGGTCATAGGCGTGATGGCCGGAGACCGGGCCGCCGAGCTTGTCCGCGAGGTCGATCTCGGCATTGTTGAAGCGCCCAGCGAGGGTGAGGTCGAGCCGGGGCGCGAGGGTGAAGACGTCGTTGAAGAAGAGGCCGAAATAGCGCGTCGTCGTGGCGACCTGCACAGGGTTGACGCCATCGGCCGGCTGGTCGACCGTCACCCCCGGGCCGATGAAGAGGTGCGTCACCGGTGTGATGCCGCCGATCTGGGTGAAGGCGTTGAACATCGTGTTCGAGCCGTCGAAGCTCGCGCCGATCGTCAGGTGGTTGGGGTGGCGCAGCAGCCGGCTGTCGTTGATGAGCTGCACCGAGGCGCCATAGGCCTGCTGGTCGATCCCTTCATTGACGAGGCCGGAATAGATCCCGCCATTGAGAAAGTCGGGCACCGCCGCACCGCCACGCGTCGTCACCACGTCGCTCGTGCCGGCGTTGCAGAGGATGCCGGGCTGGCCGGGGCAGGCGGCGAGTTCTTCCGTCACGCCGTTCGGCAGGCGCTGCGAGAGATCGGCGAAATAGGCCAGCGCGTCGAGCGCGGTGTCGCCGTTCAGCGCGTAGCGCGCGGTGGCGCGGGTGGCGATGTATTTGTTGTAGACGGTGTTGGGGCCGGAGAAGATGCTGGCGATGTCGTAGTTCAGCGCCTGCACCGGGGTTGCGCCGGGATTGCCGAGCGCGTTGTCGGCGGCGATGACGCCGAGATGCAGTTCGGTGCGCGCGTTGCGCCAGCCGAGATCGGCATAGATCCGGGCGAGGCGGGAGGTCTGGGTCTGGCGGAAGCCGGAATCGTGGATCACGTCGGCGGCGAGATAGGCGGCGGTGCCGCCATGATGCACGCCATATTCGAGGCTGCCCGCCATCCTGCCATAGGAGCCGCCGGAGAGCGTGACCACGCCGCCCGGCGCGGTGAAGCCGTTCTTGAGCGTGACATCGAGCGCGCCGCCGAGCGCGTTCAGCCCGAAGGCGGGGTTGGCCGGCTGGAGGCTGGCGCTGCGGATCGCCTCGGGCGGGATCAGGTCCCAGTTCACCGTGTCGCCGAACGGATCGTTGAAGCGCATGCCGTCGAGATAGACGGCGACGCCCTCCGCCGTGCCGGTGACCGGCGAGGCGGTGAAGCCGTGGAAGTTGATGTCCGGCTGGAACGAGTTGCCATCGACATCGTTGATCGAGGCGCTCGGCACCGCGGCGAGGATGGCGCCGGTCAGGCTCGGAATCCCGGTGCGGTCGATCTCGGCCGGGCCGAGCACATGGGTGGCCTGGGGCAGCCTGTCGCGGCTGATCGCCGAGCCGGGCAGGGGGGTTGCGGCGATGACGTTAACGCGTGGCACCCGCACGATGGATGCGGAAGGCACGACCTGGGCAAGGGCAGCCGGCGCGAAGGCGCCGAGCAAAGGGAGGCAGAACGTCAGGCGGCGGATCATGCGGTGGCACTCCGATGTCTGCGACAATCCGAATGATCCGGGCGCATCTCGCCGGTCAGTCGGGATGGCGATGGAACGGTGAAGACCGCACCGCCACCTCCTCCGCGATTCCGGGACGCGGCAGCACGTCGATCAATTTTTAGTTATCAGCCCGTACCTGTGCCAGCACTGAGCGCGCCACGCACAGCGAATATAATTAATTCTTCACTCGGATCGCCGCGGCTCAGCCATCGTGCACGTCCAACGTAGATGGCGTCCGCTTATGGAATGTCCCGATGAACCGTGCAGGGGAGACAGGGAGCTGATAGCCCACGCGGCAATGCGCGGTATCGTTCGCGGCGGGGTAGTCCTTGAAGGCGTTGAGCAGGAAAATGATGCGCTCCATGGCATCGGCATATTCTTCCTCGACGCGAGGTCCGATGATCTCAGGAGATATGGGGATCATGGACATGCTCCTCTATTGCCAAAGCTGACTGCCGATGGGGGGAGTGAAACCTGAGAACCGCCGCCGGTCATGAGCAGCTTTCCTTCATCCACGCCACCCGCGCCATTATCAGCCCCCGGCACAGCTTGCACCGCCGCGACAACCACGAATATCCCTGCCAGCAGGGCCAGGTTTTGCCGGGTGATGAAAGCCTCGAACTGCGCCCGCGCGGCGGCACCCAGATGGGCGGGCACGGTCTGGAACATGGCGATGATCTTATGCCGGATGGTCCATTGCGCCACGGGCATTGCCACCGGTGGCGGGGCAGGTGAGGCTGCCGGGGCCATCGCGTCCGTGCCCAACGTCCACACGTCCTGAAGCCAGAAGGGCGCGAGCATGGTGCTTTGCGCCTCACGCCGCAGCCAGTCCAGCAGTTGCCGGTCGGTTAGCCTGCTGCCGCCGCCGCCCAGCAGGATGTTGTAGAGATCCCGAATCTGAGCGGCGCAGTGCCAATCGAGTTTACGGAGGTTGTTAAGTTCATAAGCCCGCGCGCCACGCCTAAAATGCCAGTTTTGGTAGATCTGAAACCGCCGCATCGAAAGGACTCACGGCTTTGCGGGCGAATCAGCAGCGTTCCGGTGGGCAACCGAATCTTCAGGAACGGATGCGGCGGGAAGCAGCTGAACGTTTCCGGTGTCCGCTTTTGTTCCGCATAGGTGCTCATGACGAAGTCGTGTCATGGCGCTACCCGAGGCTCAATCAATCGTTATTTGGAGCGGATTTTAGTTAGGCGTGCAGCGTGAATCTTCGATGCGATGCCGGTGCCAATCGCTCGAATATGGTATCGATACAGGTCTCAGCGGCGCGCTCTTCGAATACGAGGAACCGAGCCATTGATGATGCGGATCATATCGTGCGACACACTATAATTCCGAAATCGAAACAGATGGTTGCGCTTCGACCCTATTCCCACTCTATGGTGCCGGGCGGCTTGCTGGTGATGTCATAGGTGACGCGGTTGATGCCGCGCACTTCGTTGACGATCCGCCCGGCGACACGCGTCAGGAAGCTCATGTCAAACGGGTAGACGTCGGCTGTCATTCCGTCAGTGCTGGTGACGGCGCGCAGGGCGCAGGCGAAGTCGTAGGTGCGGCCGTCGCCCATCACGCCGACGCTGCGCACCGGTAGCAGGGCCACGAAGGCCTGCCAGATCGCGTCATACAGGCCGGCATTGCGGATTTCCTCGAGATAGATCGCATCTGCCTTCTGCAGGATGCGGACCTTCTCGCGGTCGACCGGGCCGGGGATGCGGATGGCAAGGCCGGGGCCGGGGAAGGGATGGCGGCCGACGATGGTCTCGGGCAGCCCCAGCTCGCGGCCGAGTTCGCGCACCTCGTCCTTGAAGAGTTCGCGCAGCGGCTCGACCAGTTTCATCCGCATCCGGTCGGGCAGGCCGCCGACATTGTGGTGCGACTTGATGACGGCGCTGGGCCCGCCGCGAGCGGAGACGCTTTCGATCACGTCCGGATACAGCGTGCCCTGGGCGAGGAAATCGGCGCCGCCGAGATTCTTCGCCTCTTCCTCGAACACCTCGATGAACAGGCGGCCGATCGTCTTGCGCTTCACCTCCGGATCGGTGACGCCCTCGAGAGCCGCGAAGAACAGGTCCGATGCGTCTCGATGCACCAGTCGTATGTTGAAGCGGTCGCGGAAGACGCGCACGACCTCGTCCGCCTCGCCGGCGCGGAGCAGGCCGTGATCGACGAAGATGCAGACGAGCTGGTCGCCGATCGCCTCGTGGATCAGGGCCGCCGCGACCGAGGAATCGACGCCGCCGGACAGGCCGCAGATCACCCGCCCGGTGCCGACCTGGGCGCGGATCGCATCGCGCGCGGTCTCGCGGAAATTCGCCATCGTCCAGCCGCCCGCAAGGCCGCAGACCTTGTGCGCGAAATTCGCGAGCAGGCGGGCGCCGTCCGGCGTGTGGACGACCTCGGGATGGAACTGCACGCCGTAGATGCGCCGCGCATCGTCGGCGATGGCGGCGAAGGGCGCGCCTTCGCTCACCGCCACCGCGCGGAAGCCGGGCGGCAGCGCGGTCACCCGGTCGCCATGGCTCATCCAGACCTGGGCGCGCTGGCCCCTGGCCCAGACGCCCTCGAACAACGCGCAGTCCGCGGTGACGTCGATGAAGGCGCGGCCGAACTCGCGATGGTCCGACCCTTCCACCGCGCCGCCCAGCGCATCGCAGATCGCCTGCTCGCCGTAGCAGATGCCGAGCACCGGCACGCCGGCGCCGAACACGTCGGCCGGGGGCTTCGGCGCGACCTCCTCGATCACGCTCGCCGGGCCGCCGGAAAGGATGATGCCCTTCGGCGCAAAAGCCGCCATGCGCGCCGGATCGGCGTCGAATGGCCAGATTTCGCAATAGACGCCGGTCTCGCGCAGGCGGCGCGCGATCAGCTGCGTCACCTGGCTGCCGAAATCGAGGATGAGGATGCGGTCTGCGGAGGGTGCGTCGGACATGCCGCCTCAACAGCACGCCACGCGGCCGGGTTCAATCCCTCCGGGCCGCGCGGCGCTCACGGCTGCCGCCCGTCAGACGACGTGTTCGGCGAAGAAGGCGAGGCTGCGATGCTCGGCGATCTCGTTGGCGCGGGGGTTGAAGCTCGGCCGGTCGTGGCAGCCGAAGCCATGCTCGGCACCCGGGTAGACGAAAATTCCGACATCCGGCTGCGCCTTGCGGATCGACTCGACATCCGCCAGCGGAATGCCCTTGTCCTCGGCGCCGAAATGCAGCTGCACCGGGCAGTTCGGCTTTTCCGACCTTGTGGCGGCGATGCCGCCGCCATACCAGCCGATCGCCGCCTTGAAGCTCTTGCTCCGTGTCGCCCCCCACCAGGCGATGGTGCCGCCCCAGCAATAGCCGATGATCCCCGTGGGCCGCGGCGAAAGGGCGGCGGCCGAGGCCTCGATGTCGCGCATCACGGCCTCGTCGGTGATCTCGGCGCGGAGGGCGAGGCCCTTGTCGCGCCCGGCGGCGTCGTAGCCGAGTTCGACGCCGCGCTCGACCCGGTCGAACAGCGCCGGGGTGACGACCCGGTAGCCGAACGAGGCCAGGTGATCGGAGATCTGCCGCATGTGCGAATTCACGCCGAAGATTTCCTGCACGATCACGATGCCTCGCTGCGAGGCGGTGTCGCCGGCGGCATAGGCCTGGAATTTGTGCCCGCAGGAGGCGGTCAGGTTGATCATCTCACCCATCGTCATGCTCCGTCCGTTTTGGCGAACCGCGCGAAATCCCGCGCGAGGCGCTCGTAAATAGGTCGCTTGAAAGGCACCGCCAGCGCCGGGATGGAGGAAAGCTCCGTCCATCGCCATTCATCGAATTCGGGATGCGCGTGTGCGTCGAGGCGGATCATGTCGTCGGTGCCGAGAAAGCGCAGCGCGAACCACCTTTGCCGCTGCCCGCGATGCCGCGCGCCGAATTTCGCCACCACGTCAGGCGGGAAATCATAGCTGAGCCATTCGGGGATTTCGCCGAGCAGCTCGACCGCGGTGGTGCCGATCTCCTCGTCCAGCTCGCGCAGCACGGCGGCGGCCGGATCTTCGTCGCCGTCGATCCCGCCCTGCGGCAGCTGCCACTGATAGGCGGCGTCGGGGCCGAGATCGGCCCGGCGCGCGACCAGGATCTTGCCCGCGCGACTGAACAGCGCGGCGCCGACATTGCTCCGGTAGGGCAGGGCGGTCGCGCCGGTCATTGCGCGCCCCGTGCCGCGACCAGCGCGCTGACCGGAACGAGGACCAAGCCGTCCGCCTTCAGCCCCTGGCACCACTGGGCGAGCACGGCGATGTCATCCGCGGTGGGCGAGGATATCACGCCGAGCGCGCTGCCGCTCGCAACCGCCGTCGCCGCCAGCCGCTTCAGCGCCGCGCGCTGTTCGTCGACGCTCATTTCGGGATGGATCACCACGTCCGCCACCCGTCCGGGAACGCCGGAGGGCACGCCGCTGCCCTGCGATGCCGTGACAAGAAGGAGGCCCGTCGGGCGCAGCTGCTTGCCGAGCCAGTGGCGGTTCAGCAACTGGGTGAGATAGGTCTCGTCGACTGACATGCCGATCTCGTCGGTGACGCCCACATAGCCGGCACTTCGCGACAGAGCCCAGTCGAGGTGCTTGAGGTTGACCGGATCGAGTTCCGATCCGCGCAACGCCTCGTCGCCCTCGGTGACGGCGGGCTCGCGATCGGTCTGCATCGGAATGCCCATCAGGGTCTCGTGCCCGGCGGCACGGGCGGCCGCGACCACCGAACGCAGGTGCGGCCCATACGGCGTGAGCGCGAGCGAGACGGCGGGCGGCAGCGAGCGGATGGCATCGCGGCTCGCCTGCCGAGCCTCGCCGATGCCGCCCATCATCACCGCCACGGGATGCAGACCTTGCGGCACCGGCACCGGCGCCGCGGCCGCGTAATAACGCATCGGCGTCATCCCGTCTGGCGCCGGATGCGGAATCTTCCAGGCCGGGTTGGCTTTCGATGCGACCAGCAGCGCCGGGTTGGGAGGCGGGATCGCGCTGCCGCTGCGATGCAGGACCGGGCCGGTGAGCATGGCCGTGTCGTGGTCTGGCGGGCCGATTACCTGCAGCACGACCGCGCCGATCAGCGCAGCGGCGGCGACTCCGGCCCAGAACAGCTTGACCGAACGCGCAATCCGGAACGGCGGCATTGTCTCAGTGCGCCACATCCGCCTGGCTGGCGCCAACCCGGTTTGTTGCCATGGCGCGGACCAGCTTCAGCGCCATCTGGAGCTGGTAGTCGGTGTTCGGGTGCTTCGGCTCGAATTTCGGCCAGCTGGCCGGCGGCCGTGGCGCGATCGTCTTCGCGACGGCCGGCAGCACCAGCTTCGGCGGCAGGATCGGCGCCTTGAGGCCCGAGGGGTTGCGGAAGGCGTGCGGCATGTTCGACTCGCGAATCTTCGGGAAATGATCCTTCGGATTGTTCGTCTCATGCACGACGAGGTCGGGCTCGACGCCGTAATCCTGCAGCGACTTGCCGGAGGGCGTGTAGTAGAGCGCCGTGGTCATTCGCAGCGCGCCGTGGCCGGGGATGGTGAAGATGGTCTGCACCGAGCCCTTGCCGAAGGTGCGGGTGCCCATCACCACCGCGCGGCGGTTCTGCTGGAGTGCCGCGCTGACGATTTCCGCCGCCGAGGCGGTGCCGGAATTCACCAGCACGACGATCGGCTTGCCGCCGGTGATGTCGCCGTCATGGGCGTACCAGACCTGATCGTCGGACTGGTGCCGGCCATGGGTTGAGACGATCTCGCCGGTGTTGAGGAAATCATCGGCCACGGCGATGCCCTGGTCGAGCAGACCGCCGGGATTGTTGCGAAGGTCGAGGATATAGGCGTCCACCTTGCCGTGGCTTTCGGCCTTGAGCTTCGCCACGCCGCGGCGGATGTCGCGATTCGCGTTCTCGGAGAAGCTGGCGAGGCGAAGATAGCCGACATCGCCGTAAAGCGCCGTCTTGACCGCGTGGACATGGATAATCGCGCGGGTCAGGGTGACGTGCACCGGCTTGTCGACGCCGGGGCGCTTGATCGTGATATCGATCTTGCTGCCGGCCGGGCCGCGCATCCGGTCGACCGCCTTGTCCAGCGTCACGCCGACCATCGGTTTGCCGTCGATCGCCACGATCAGATCGCCGGGCTTGATTCCGGCCTTGGCGGCCGGTGTGCCGTCGATGGGGGTGATCACCTTGATGAAGCCGCCCGCCTCGGTCACCTCGATGCCGAGCCCGCCGAACTGGCCGGAGGTCTCGGCCTTCATGTCCTTGTACTGCTGGGCGTTCATGTAGGCGCTGTGCGGGTCGAGCCCCGTCAGCATGCCGTTCATCGCATCGTAGATCAGCTTCTTCGAGGGTTCGGGCACCACGTAGTCGGCCCGGATCCGCTGGAAGATGTTCTCGAACAGACCCAGCTGGCGATAGGTCTCGTCGCTCTGGCGAACGCCGGCCAGGGCATCATGCACCGCGGGCGCCACCATGCCGACGCCGATGCCGACCGCGAACGTGGCCGTGATCAACAGAGAGGTCCTCAACTTCATACGCGCCATCCTCATCATCTCTGCCACCAATAGTGCGGCTGGGCCGGAAGTCCAGAGCCGGCCGCCATGGTTTCAGCGTTCCCCCGGCCCGGAACCGAATCGTGACGCCGGGTCGACCGCCTTCCCGTCGTGCCGCAGCTCGACATAGAGGCGCGGCTGGTTTCCCGGATTGTGCACATCGAATGCCGGCATCCGTCCGACGGGCTGGCCGGGCTCGACATGCTGGCCTACCGATACATCGAACTGCTGGAACCCCGCCATCACGAAATCGTATCCGCCGCCGCAGTCGATGATCATCAGCTTGCCATAGCTGGCGAAGGGCTTCGCGAACACCACGTTGCCGCCGCACGTGGCGCTGACCACGGCGCCGGGAGCCGCGGCGAAGGTATCGCCGGTGGCCGGGCCGGTGGCCGTGGCGCTGGCGAAGGCACGGACCAGCTTGCCGGCGACCGGCGCGCCGGCAAGCGCTTTCGGTGTTGCCGGTGCGATGCGCGCGGCGGCTTCCTGCCGCGCCGCGGCGGCGCGGGCGCGCTCGAGGCGGGAGATGACGCCGACGAGGTCATGCGCCTGTCCGGCCGCCGCGGCGGCTTTCCGGGCCTCGGCCTGGCGTTGCAGGGATGCGCGGCTTTCCGCGGCCCCGACCGCGGCAATGGCCGCCCGCAGCGCCGCGTCGCCCGCCTTCTGGCGGGCCACCGCCGCCACCATCCGTGCCTTCTGTCCGGCCAGTTCCACCGCAAGCTTCCGATAGCGCCGCCGCGCCGCCCGCAGCGCCCGGGCGCGGGCGGCGATCTGCCGCGTGATTCCCTGCATCGCCAGCGCGCCCTCGGCCGCCTTGCCGGGCGCCGCACCGGACGCGATCAGGGTCGCCGCCGGGTGCAAGGCGAGGCGGGTGATGAGCGGCAGGAGCGGCGCGATGGCGGCCGAATCGGCATCGAGTTCCGCCTTGGCCGCCTGCGTTTTCGTGGTGAGGTCGGCGAGGCGGGCGACGACCTGCGCTGTCTTGTCCTCGGTGGCGCGCAACGCGGCGTTGGCGGTGATTTCCTGGGACAGCAGGGCTTTCCGACGCGCTGCCGCCATGGCCTCCGCCCTTGCCGCCGCCGCCGCCGCCGCGCGATGGCGTTGCGCTGCCGCGTTCGCCTGATCGAGCCGGCTGCGCGCCGTGCTGAGCTGGTCGGCCCGCGCCGCGCCGGCGGCGAGTACTGCGACCAACAGCGCGGCAGTTGCGGCGAGGCGGCGCGCGGCCAGTAGCATCAGGCGCCGATCAGGCTCCGGCCGGTCATCGCTTCCGGCTGGGGAAGCCCGAGCAGGGCGAGAAGCGTCGGCGCGAGGTCGGCGAGCCGGCCGTCATGCAGTTTCGCATCCGCCGGCCCGCCGGTCAGCAGCACCGGCACGCGGTTGAGCGTGTGCGCGGTGTGCGGGCCGCCGGTTTCGGGATCGCGCATCATCTCGCAATTGCCGTGATCGGCGGTGACGATCATCGCGCCGCCCTGGGCGCGGATCGCCGCCTCGATCCGGCCGAGTCCGGCATCGACGGTCTCCACCGCCTTGATCGCGGCGGGCAGCGAGCCGGTATGGCCCACCATGTCCGGGTTGGCGAAATTCAGGACGATGAGGTCGAAGCGGCCGGATTCGATGGCGGCGACGACCTTGTCGGTCAGTTCCGGCGCCGACATTTCCGGCTGCAGGTCGTAGGTCGCGACCTTGGGCGAGGCGACGAGGATGCGTTCCTCGCCCTCGAACGGCGTCTCCCGCCCGCCGTTCAGGAAGTAGGTGACGTGCGGGTATTTCTCGGTTTCCGCCGCGCGCAGCTGGCGCTTGCCGGCGCGGGCGACCACCTCGCCGAGCAGGTCGTCCATCCGCTGCGGCGGGAACAGCGTGTGCATGAAATGCGCGAGATCGTCGGAATAGGTCACCATGCCGAGCGCGGCGGCGAACCGGATATGCCGGGCCTGCTCGAAGCCGTCGAAGCCAGGATCGAGCAGGGCGGAGAGGATCTCGCGCACGCGGTCGGCGCGGAAATTGGCGCAGAGCAGGCCGTCGCCGTCGCGCATGCCCTCGTAGTCGCCGATCACGACCGGCTTGACGAACTCGTCCGTCACCCCCTCCGCATGGCTTACCTTCACCGCGGCGACCGGATCGTCGGCATGGCTCCCCTTGCCCTCGGTGAACAGGTCGAAGGCGAGGCGGACGCGCTCCCAGCGGTTGTCACGGTCCATCGCGTAATATCGGCCGATCACGGTCGCGATTTCCGCCCCTTTCGGCAGCGCGTCGCGCAGCCAGGCGAGGCAGTCCGGCGCGCTTTCCGGCGCCGTGTCCCGCCCGTCGGTGATGGCGTGGACGAAGACGGGAATGCCGGCCTGCGCGACCGCGCCGGCAAGGGCTGCGACATGGCGCTGATGCGCGTGCACCCCGCCCGGAGAGACGAGGCCGAGCAGATGGCAAGCGCCACCCGATTCGCGCAGCGCGTCCACGAAGCGGCGCAGGTCGGCGTTCTCGGCCAGCGAGCCGTCCTCGATCGCGCTGTCGATCCGGGGCAGTTCCTGCATGACCACCCGGCCGGCGCCGATATTGGTGTGGCCCACCTCGGAATTGCCGATCTGACCCTCGGGCAGGCCGACATCGCGGCCGCAGGCGCTGAGGAAGGCGTGCGGCGACTCCCGCCAGAGACGGTCGAAATGCGGCGTGTTCGCCAGGGCCACGGCGTTGTCGGCGCGGTCCTCGCGCCAGCCGAACCCGTCGAGTATCGTCAGCATCACCGGCCTGGTCATCGCACTCTCCCTCATCTGCCGCCCGCAGATGGACAGAGGCGCTTGCGCGGGTCAAGCGCGGTTCCGATCCGGCGCCGGCACCTCTATATAGGCCGAATGCTGATCGATTCTCATTGCCATCTCGACTACTTCACCGAGGCCGAGCGTCCCGCCGTCATCGCCCGCGCGCACGAGGCCGGGGTCGGGCGGATGGTGACCATCGGCACCTCGATGCGCCAATCGGAAACCGCGATCGCCATCGCCGAGAGCGATCCCAGCGTGTTCGCCTGCATCGGCGTGCATCCGCACAATGCCGGCGGCGATGCGGGCGTGCCCAGCCCGGAGGCGATCGCCGAGATGACGCTGCATCCCCGGGTGATCGGCATCGGCGAATCCGGGCTCGACTATTTCTACGACAAGGCGCCGCGCGCGGTTCAGGCGGAGAATTTCCGCGCCCATATCCGCGCGGCGCAGATGACCGGCCTGCCTCTTGCCATCCATGCCCGCGACGCGGATGACGACGTCGCCACCATGCTGGAGGACGAGCACGCGAAGGCGCCATTCCTGTTCCTGCTGCATTGTTTTTCCTCGGGCCGGGGGCTGGCCGAGCGGGCGCTGGCGATTGGCGGGTTCCTTTCCTTCTCCGGCATCCTGACCTTCCCGAAATCGGCGGAACTGCGCGAGATCGCGCGCGACATTCCGCGCGAGCGGCTGCTGGTGGAAACCGACTCGCCCTATCTCGCCCCGGTGCCGTTCCGCGGCAAGCGCAACGAGCCGGCGCACACCGTCCACACCGCCAGGGTGCTGGCGGAGGTGAAGGGCATGGGAATGGCCGAGATGGCCGATCTCACCACCGCGAATTTTCGCCGCCTGTTCGTCAAGGCTTCATGAGGTTCACGCTCACGCTGCTCGGCACCGGCGGCTCGGCCGGGCTGCCGCAGATCGGCGGCCCGGATGGCGGCGGCGACTGGGGGCAATGCGATCCGGCGGAGACGCGCAACCGCCGCACCCGCGCGAGCGTGGTCTTCAGCGCCGCCGACGGGCAGCGCATCCTGGTCGATACCGCGCCGGAAATCCGCCTGCAGCTTACCGACAACCGGATCGACCGGATCGACGCGGTGATCATCACCCATCCGCACGCCGACCATATCGCCGGGCTGGACGACATCCGCATCCTCAACCGTCTCCGCGGCACGCCGATCGACGCCTATACGGACGAGCGCACCTGGGCGGAGCTGCGCCAGCGGTTCGACTACGCGTTCCGGCCCTGGGAGCCGCCCGGCTTCTTCCGCCCGGTGCTGCGCACCCACACGATCCTGCCCGGCGAGACCAGGACCATCGCCGGCCTGCCGGTGCGCTTTATCCGGCAGGATCACGGCTTCATTCCCTCGCTCGGGCTGCGCGTCGGCAATGTCGCCTACTGCCCGGACGTGGTGCGCTTCACGCCCGACCAGTTCGCCTTGCTGGAGGGGGTGGACACCTGGATCATCGACTGTTTCACACGGCGCGGACCGCACCCGACACATGCCCATCTCGACCAGGTGATCGAATGGGCGACGGCGCTGCGCCCGCGCCGCACCATCCTGACCCATATGGGGCTCGACATGGATTACCGCACGCTGTGCGACACGCTGCCCGCCGGCTTCGAGCCCGCGTTTGACGGCATGATCATCGAGGGAGACGCACCATGACGCATGAAGAGAAACTCGACCGGCTGGCCGAGGTCGCCGTCCGCATCGGCGTCAACGTGCAGACCGGCCAGGAGCTGATCGTCAACGCGCCGATCGAGGCGCGCGACCTGGTGGACCGGATCGCGACCCATGCCTATCGCGCCGGCGCGGCGCTGGTGATCCCCTTCTTCGCGGACGACCTGATCCAGCGTGCCCGGTTCCGCGAGGCGAGCGAGGACAGTTTCGATTTCGCGCCGGCCTGGCTGTACGAGGGGGTGGCGAAGTCGATCGACGAGGGCGCGGCGATGCTGACCGTGGTCGGCACCGACCCGATGCTGCTCGCGGATTGCGACCCGGCGCGGATCGGCCGCGCCCAGCGCGCGATGGCGCGGGCGATGAAGCCGGTGCGCGGCCTGATCAGCGGTTTCGCCACCAACTGGTCGATCCTGTCCTTCGCAACACCGGGCTGGGCGAAATCGGTCTTCCCCGGCGATCCCGACCCGGCCGCGCGTCTGTGGGATGCGATCTTCGAGGTCTGCCGAATCAACGAGGCCGATCCGGTTGCCGCCTGGCATGCCCATGTCGCGACCCTGCGGGCGCGGTGCGACGCGCTGAACGCCCGCCGCTTTGCCGCGCTGCACTTCAGCGGGCCCGGCACCGACCTGGAAGTCGGCCTGGCCGACGGGCATCTCTGGGCGGGCGGGTCCGCGACATCGAAGGATGGCACCGCCTGCATGCCGAACATGCCGACCGAGGAAGTGTTCACCATGCCGCATCGCGAGCGGGTGAACGGCAGGGTGCGGGCGAGCAAGCCGCTCGTGCATGGCGGCGCGCTGATCGAGGACATCGAGGTGCGGTTCGAGGCGGGGCGGATCGTCGAGGCGAAGGCGAGGCGGGGCGAGGACGTGTTCCGCGCCCTGATCGCGACCGACGAGGGGGCGAGCCGCCTCGGCGAGGTGGCGCTGGTGCCGGATGCCTCCCCGGTATCGCGCTCGGGGCTGATCTTCCGCAACACGCTATTCGACGAGAACGCGGCGAGCCACATCGCGCTCGGCCAGGCGCTGGCGCTCAACATGGAAGGCGGTTGCGATGCCGCCCGCGGCGCCAATGAAAGCCTCATCCATGTCGACTGGATGATCGGCTCGGCGCTGATGGACGTCGATGGCGTGAACGCCGACGGCACCATCACGCCGGTGATGCGCGGCGGCGCCTTCGTGATCTGAGCGCCGGCTGGCGCGATCAGAGCCGGCGGACGGTGTAGGCGGCTTCCAGCGCCTCGGTGATCGAGCGGCCATGGGCGGCGTCGCGCGCCTCGAACATCACTTCGAGATGCGCGGCCTGCACGGTCGGCGAGGCGAACTGGCGCTGGTGCACGACCTCGATGATGTTGCCGCCCTGATCGCCGATGCGGGCGGCGATGTCGGCCAGCACGCCGGGGCGGTCCGGGATTTCCATCAGCACCTTCACGATCCGCCCGTCGCGCATCAGGTTGCGCAGTAGCGTGTTGGCGAGGACGCGGGTGTCGATATTGCCGCCGCAGATCGGCAGGGCGAGCCGGCGGCCGGCGAAGCGCTGCGGGAAGGTCAGCACCGCGGCGAGGGCGGCGGCGCCGGCGCCCTCGGCGACGATCTTGCCGCTCTCGGCCAGCATCGCGATCGCCTGCTCGACCGCCGCTTCCGGCACGACCAGAACCTCGACCTCGTGTTCCTTCAGCAGCGCGAGCGGCAGCTGGCCGATATCGCGCACCGCGATGCCCTCGGCGATGGTCGCGCCGCCGACCTTGACCTCCTGGCCCGCGAGCGCCTGGGCAAAGCCGGCATAGCTTTCGACCTCGACGCCGAGGATCTCGACGCCGGGGCGCAGCGCCCGCGCCGCCACCGCGCAGCCGGAGATGAAACCGCCGCCGCCGGTCGGGATCACCAGCGCGTCGAGATCCGGCAGGTCATGGATCACCTCGAGGGCGAGCGTGCCCTGGCCGGCAATCACGTCCGCGTCGTCGTAGGGGTGGACGAAGACCAGGCCTTCGCGGGCGGCGAGTTCATGGGCGTGGGCGGCGGCCTCGGCGAGGGTTTCGCCGTGCAGCACCACCTGCGCGCCCCAGGCCCGGGTGCGGGTGACCTTCGTGGTCGGGGTGAAGCGCGGCATCACGATGGTGGCGCGGATGCCGGCGAGCTGGGCGTGGCGCGCCACCGCCTGGGCGTGATTGCCGGCCGACATCGCGATCACGCCGGACTTGCGCTCGGCCTCCGTCAGCAGGGCGATGCGGTTTGCCGCCCCCCGTTCCTTGAAGGCGCCGGTGGCCTGCAGGTTCTCGAGCTTGAGATGGATGTCAGCACCGGTCGCGCGCGAGAGCGCGTCGGCGCGGACCAGCGGCGTGCGCAGCACCGCGCCGGCGATCCGGCCGGCCGCCGCCTCGATATCGGCGAGGGTGACCAAGGCCTCAGCCGAACCGGACGGCGAGGATCTCGTAGCTGCGGTCGCCGCCGGGGGCGGGCACCGAAACGGTGTCTCCCGGCTTCTTGCCGATCAGCGACTTGGCCAGCGGCGAGGTGACGGAAATCCGCCCGGCCTTGATGTCCGCCTCGTGGACGCCAACGATCTGGTAGGTGACTTCCTTGTCGCTCTCCTCGTCGATGAGCTCGACATGGGCGCCGAACTTCACCGTGTCGCCCGACAGGGTGGACGGATCGATCACCTCGGCGGCGGAAATGATTTCCTCGAGTTCGGCGATCCGACCCTCGATGAAGGACTGGCGCTCGCGCGCGGAATGGTATTCCGCGTTTTCCGAAAGGTCGCCGTGGCTGCGGGCCTCGGCAATCGCCCGAATGATCGCCGGCCGCTCCTCGGACTTGAGGTGGCGCAGCTCGGCTTCGAGATTCTGCAGTCCGGGCCCGGTCATCGGGAATTTTTGCACGGCAGTTCCTTCAGTCAGGTTAAGCCAACAGGCGTAAGGATGAGCGAAAAAGTCGCGGGCCGGAGGACTCCGGCGCCACGATCATCGGAACGATTGCGGAAAATACGACTGAAGCGGCGCGACTTCAAGGCTGCCCGCGGCAAGGGCGGCAATGGCGTGCGAGGCCGCCCGCGCGCCGGCGATGGTCGTGTAGTGCGGCACGCCGTGGTTCAGCGCCTGGCGGCGGATGTCGAAACTGTCCGCCACGGTCTGCGCGCCGGAGGCGGTGTTGATCACCAGCTGAACCTCGCCGGAGCGGATCGAGTCGACGCAGTGCGGCCGGCCCTCCAGCACCTTGTTCACCGCCCGCGCGGCGATGCCGGCTTCGGAAAGATGCGCGGCGGTGCCACGGGTCGCCATGATCTCGAAGCCGAGATCGACGAAGCGGCGGGCGATCGCGAGGATCGCCGGCTTGTCGGAATCCCGCACCGAGAGGAACACCGTGCCCGCCTGCGGCAGCTTCACACCGGCGCCGAGCTGGGCCTTGGCGAAGGCGCGGGCGAAGCTGACATCCAGCCCCATCACCTCGCCGGTGGACTTCATCTCGGGGCCCAGCAGCACGTCGACGCCGGAGAAGCGGGCGAAGGGGAACACCGCTTCCTTCACCGCAACGTGACTGCGCATCACGCTGTCGTCCAGCCCGAAGGAGGCCAGCGCCTCGCCGGCCATCACCCGCGCGCCGATCTTTGCCACCGGCACACCGGTCGCCTTGGCGACGAAGGGCACGGTGCGCGAGGCGCGCGGATTGACCTCCAACACGTAGACGTTCTCGCCCTGGATCGCGAACTGCACGTTCATCAGCCCGATAACATTGAGCGCCTTCGCCATCGCCTCGGTCTCGGCGCGCAGTTCGGCGACGATGGCGGGCGAGAGCGAATAGGGCGGCAGCGAGCAGGCGGAGTCGCCGGAATGGATGCCGGCCTCCTCGATATGCTCCATCACGCCGGCGACGTAGACGCTCTGGCCGTCCGCGATGCAGTCGACATCGACCTCGATCGCATCGTTCAGGTAGCGGTCGATCAGCACCGGGTTGGTGCCGGAGACCACCACCGCCTCGCGCATGTAGCGGCGCAGGCTGGCGAGGTCGTAGACGATTTCCATCGCCCGGCCGCCGAGCACGTAGGAGGGGCGGATGACGACGGGGAAGCCGATCCGCTCGACGATCGCTTCCGCCTGCTCGGCCGAGCGGGCCAGCCCGTTTTCCGGCTGGCGCAGGCCGAGCGAGCGCAGCAGGTCGTGGAAGCGCTCGCGGTCCTCCGCGGCATCGATCGCGTCGGCCGAGGTGCCGAGGATCGGGATGCCGGCCTCGGCGAGGGCCTGGCTGAGCTTGAGCGGCGTCTGCCCGCCATACTGCACGATGCAGCCGAGCAGCGTGCCGCGCTCCTGCTCGCGGCGGAGCAGGGAGAGCACGTCCTCGGCGAAGAGAGGCTCGAAAAAGAGGCGGTCGGAGGTGTCGTAGTCGGTCGAGACGGTTTCGGGGTTGCAGTTGACCATGATGGTCTCGAACCCCGCCTCGCGCAGCGCATAGGCGGCGTGGACGCAGCAATAGTCGAACTCGATGCCCTGGCCGATCCGGTTCGGGCCGCCGCCGAGAATGACGACCTTGCGCCGCTCGCTCGGCTCCGCCTCGCAGACCGGCGCGCCGAAGCCGCCTTCATAGGTCGCGAACATATAAGAGGTCGCCGAGGCGAATTCGCCGCCGGTGCTGTCGATCCGGCGATAGACCGGGGTGACGCCGAGGGCGAGGCGCGCCTTGCTCACATCCGCCTCACTCCGGCCGGTAAGGGCGGCGAGGCGGCGGTCGGAGAATCCCAGCGCCTTGAGCGCGCGCATGCCGAGCTCGTCGCCGGGCAGGCCCTCCGCGGCGACGCGGCGTTCGGCCTCGACGATGTCCTCCATCTGGCGGAGGAACCAGGGGTCGAACTTGCAGGCGGCGTGGATTTCCTCGACCGAGAGGCCGGCGCGCAGCGCCTCGGCGGCGATCAGCAGCCGGTCGGGCCGCGGGGTGGAGAGCGCGGCGCGGAAGGCATCGCGCGTGCCGTCACCCGGCTTCTCGACCGGATCGAGCCCGGCGAGGCCGGTCTCCAGGCTGCGCAGCCCCTTTTGCAGCGCCTCGGGGAACGAGCGGCCGATCGCCATCGCCTCGCCGACCGACTTCATCGAGGTGGTCAGCAGCGCCGGCGTGCCGGGGAACTTCTCGAAGGTGAAGCGCGGGATCTTGATGACGACGTAGTCGATCGTCGGCTCGAAGCTCGCCGGGGTGACGCGGGTGATGTCGTTGCGCAGCTCGTCGAGCGTGTAGCCGACGGCGAGCTTCGCCGCGATCTTGGCGATGGGAAAGCCGGTCGCCTTCGAGGCCAGCGCCGAGGAGCGGGAGACGCGGGGGTTCATCTCGATGATGACCATGCGCCCGTCGGCCGGATTGATGCCGAACTGCACGTTCGAACCGCCGGTATCGACGCCGATCTTGCGCAGACAGGCGATCGAGGCGTCGCGCATCAGCTGGTATTCGCGGTCGGTCAGGGTCAGCGCGGGGGCGACCGTGACGGAGTCGCCGGTGTGCACGCCCATCGGGTCGATGTTCTCGATCGAGCAGACGATGATGCAGTTGTCCGCCTGGTCGCGGACCACCTCCATCTCGTATTCCTTCCAGCCGAGCACGCTTTCCTCGATCAGCACCTCGGTGGTCGGCGAGGCGTCGAGCCCGCCGGCGACGATTTCGAGGAATTCCTCGCGGTTGTAGGCGATGCCGCCGCCGGTGCCGCCGAGGGTGAAGGAGGGGCGGATCACCGCCGGCAGGCCAACCAGGTCGAGTGCTGCGCGCGCCTCGTCCATCGTATGGGCGATGGCGCTGCGCGGGCTTTCGATGCCGATCTCGGCCATCGCATCGCGGAATTTCAGCCGGTCCTCGGCGCGGTCGATCACCTCGGCGCGGGCGCCGATCAGCTCGACGCCGTGCTTCTCCAGCGTGCCGGCCTTGGCGAGCGCCATCGCGGTGTTCAGCGCCGTCTGCCCGCCCATGGTGGGCAGCACCGCATCCGGCCGTTCCTTGATGATGATCTTCTCGACCATCTCCGGCGTGATCGGCTCGATATAGGTGGCATCCGCCAGTTCGGGATCGGTCATGATCGTGGCGGGATTGGAGTTCACCAGGATCACCCGGTAGCCCTCCTCGCGCAGCGCCTTGCAGGCCTGGGCACCGGAGTAGTCGAACTCGCAGGCCTGGCCGATGACGATGGGCCCGGCGCCGATGATCAGGATCGATTTGATGTCTGTGCGTTTCGGCATGGTCAGCCCTCCATCATCGCGACAAAGCGCCGGAACAGGTGATTGGCATCCGACGGGCCAGGGCTGGCCTCGGGGTGATATTGCACGGAGAAGCAGTTCTTCGCCGGGCAGGCGATGCCCTCGTTCGAACCATCGAACAGGGAGCGATGGGTAACCGTCACGCCGTCGGGCAGGCTGGCCTCATCCACCGCAAAGCCATGATTCTGGCTGGTGATCTCGACCTTGCCGGTGGCAAGCTCCTGCACCGGCTGGTTGGCGCCGCGATGGCCGCGGGCGAGCTTGTAGGTCTTCGCGCCAAGCGTGTGGGCGAGGAGTTGGTGGCCGAGGCAGATGCCGAAGAGCGGCTTGCCGGCATCGAGCACGCCGCGGATCGCCGGCACGGCGTATTCGGCCGTCGCCGCAGGGTCGCCGGGGCCGTTGGAGAGGAACACGCCATCAGGCTGATGACGGAGGATATCCTCGGCCGAGGCGGTGGCGGGGACGACGATGACCCGGCAGCCGGCGCTCGCGAGGTTGCGAAGGATGTTGCGCTTCGCGCCGTAATCCACGGCAACTACAGTAAATTTCGGCGCGTTCTGCCGGCCGAACCCGTGCGCGCGGTCCCACAGCGTCTCGGTCCATTCGTAGCTCTGGGTGCAGGAGACCTCGCGCGCGAGGTCCATGCCCTCGAGCCCCGGCCAGGCGCGGGCCCGCTCGACCAGGGCGGGGATGTCGAAGCGGCCGTCCTCGGGATAGGCGATCAGCGCGTTGGGCGGGCCGTCGTCGCGGATGGTGCGGGTGAGGGCGCGGGTGTCGACTCCGGCGATGCCCGGCAGGCCCATGCGGCGGCACCAGGCGGCCAGCCCCTCGGCGGCGCGCCAGTTCGACGGACGGGTAATGTCGCGGTTGATCACGAGGCCGCGGGCGAAACTCGTGTTCGCCTCGATATCCTCGGGATTGGCGCCGACATTGCCGATATGCGGGAAGGTGAAGGTGATGATCTGCCCGGCGAAGGACGGATCGGTCAGGGTTTCCTGATAGCCGGTCATGCCGGTGGAGAAGCAGAGTTCCGCCGGCTCGCCGGTGGAATGCGCGCCGAAGCCGCGTCCCCAGAACACGCGGCCGTCGCCCAATACCAGCGCCGCGGTTGCGCCCTCCGGTTTCGTGGTTTCGGATTCCATTGCAATGTCTCCTGAAAGATCGGCCAGGGACAGGCCGGTCGCGGCAATCACCGCCGGCCAGTGCCGTGCCGGAATCGCCCCGGCGCTGCGCCACTTGCGCACGGCCTCGGTCGAAACCTGGGTCAGCCGGGCTGCCGCGTCGGCGCCGCCCAGCAGGTCGATGATCTCGTCTGTCGTCTTGGGCATGTCGGTCTCATGCCGGATTTTTTCTCCGAATTCAACCGGACTTCTCCTGATCGGAGGATGGTCGGAAATTATTTCCGCCACGATATTTTGCCGCGCTCTTCCGCGCGTGCCCGGTCCTCGGCTAGACAGATGGGATGAATTCCGACCGCGCCGCCGGCGCAACCCCCGCGATGGCGCAGTGGTTCCAGGCCAAGGCCGACTATCCGGACGCGCTGATCTTCTTCCGGATGGGCGATTTCTACGAACTGTTCTTCGAGGATGCCGAAGCGGCCTCGGCGGCGCTCGACATCGCGCTGACCGCGCGCGGCACCCATCAGGGCGAGCCGATCGCGATGTGCGGCGTGCCGGTCTCGCAGCGCGATACCTATCTGACCCGGCTGATCCGGCGGGGATTCCGTGTCGCGGTGGCCGAGCAGGTCGAGGCGCCGGAGGCGGCGAAGGCGCGGGGCGGCAAGGCGCTGATCGAGCGCGCCGTGGTCCGGCTCATCACCCCCGGCACGATCACCGAGGAGGCGCTGCTCGATCAGGGCCGCGCCAGCCTGCTGCTCGCGCTGGTGCCCCGGGCCGGGCGGATCGGCGCCGCCTGGCTCGATGTCTCGACCGCGTCGTTCGAGACCGCCGACCTGGCGGGGGGCGAACTGGCTGCGCTGCTCGGCCGGCTGGATCCGGCGGAAATTCTTTCCGGAGCGGATATCGAGCTTGGGGCGCATGAAGGCCGGCGCACCGATCCCGGCCCGGCGCCGGCGGCGGAGCTTGCCCGGCGCGATCTCGCCCGGCTGTTCGATGTTGCCTCGCTCGACGCCTTTGGCGCCTTCACCGATCAGGAGGCGCAGGCGGCGGCGGTGGCGCTGCGCTATGTCGAGCGCAGCCAGGCCGGGACGTTGCCACGCATCGCCCGCCCGGTGCGCGCGGGCGAGACCGGCCTGATGGCGATGGATGCCGCGACCCGCGCCAGCCTCGACCTGCTGCGCACGGCCGATGGCGGCGAGGCCGGCAGCCTGTTCGGCGCGGTGCGGCGCACGGTGACCGCCGCGGGCGCGCGGATGCTCGCCGGCTGGATCGCCGCGCCGCTGGATGCGATCGGCCCGCTGCGGGCACGGCAGGCCGGCTGGCAGAGCCTGCTCGACGCCCCGGGGACGCTCGCCGCCCTGCGAACGTCGCTGCGCGGCGCGCCGGATCTTGCCCGCGCGCTCGCGCGGCTCGGCCTGGCGGGGCGGAAGGCGGGCCGGCTGTCGCCGCGCGATCTGGGCCAGGTGCGGGATTCACTCGCCGCCGCGCGCGCGGTGGCCGAGGGGCTGGCGCCTGCGGTTGCCGCCGATCCCGCGCATCCGTTGGCGGATGACCTCGCGAAGCTCGCCGCCGGGCCGGAACTGGGGCCGCTGCTGGAGGCCGCGCTGGTCGAAACACCGCCGGCGCGGATTGGGGATGCGCCGGCGATCCGCGCGGGGTTCGACGGCGAACTCGACGGCGAGCGCCGGCTCCGCGACGATACGCGGCAGGTGATTGCGGCGCTGCAGACCGAGCTTGCGTCGCGCTATGGCGTCGCCAGCCTCAAGGTGCGGCATCACAGCCAGCTCGGCTATGTGCTGGAGGCGCCAGCCGCGGCGGTCGAGGCGCTGCGGGCGTTTCCGGAGCTGATCCTGCGGCAGGGGCTGGCCTCGGCGGCGCGGTTCACCCACCCCGAACTGTCGGACCTCGACCGGCGGATCGCCGAGGCGCATGAGCGGGCGGCGGCGCGGGAGGCGCTGGTGCTTGACCATCTGCTCGCCGCGGTGATGCGCGAGGAGGCGGCGCTGGCGGAATGCGCGGCGGCGCTGGCGCGGCTCGATGCGCTGCAATCGGCGGCGACGCTGGCCGAAAGCGGGCGCTGGTGCGCCCCTGAGCTTTCCGAGGATGCAGCGTTCAGCATCATCGCCGGGCGGCATCCGGTGGTCGAGGCGGCGCTGCCCGCGGGGACGCGCTTCATCGCCAACGATGCCGACCTCTCGCCCGAGCGGCGGCTGATGCTGCTGACCGGGCCGAACATGGCCGGAAAGTCCACCTTCCTGCGGCAGAACGCGCTGGTCATCATTCTCGCCCAGGCCGGGCTGCCGGTGCCGGCGGAGCAGGCGCGGATCGGGCTGGTGGACCGGCTGTTCTCCCGCGTGGGTGCTGCCGACGACCTCGCCGCCGGGCGCTCGACCTTCATGGTCGAGATGATCGAGACCGCGTCCATCCTCAACCAGGCGGGACCGCGCAGCTTCGTCATCATCGACGAGATCGGCCGCGGCACCGGCACGCGGGACGGGCTCGCGATCGCCCAGGCGGTGCTGGAGGCGCTGCACGGCTCCATTCGCTGCCGCAGCATCTTCGCCACGCATTTCCACGACCTGGTGCAGCTTGGCGCGGCGCTGCCGCGGCTGCGGCCCTGCACGATGCGGGTGAAGTCGTGGCGGGGCAGCGTCGTGTTCCTGCACGAGGTGATCGAGGGGGCGGCGGAGCGGAGCTGGGGCGTGCATGTCGCGAAGCTGGCCGGGCTGCCGGAGCCGGTGATCCGCCGGGCCGATGCGCTGCTGCGCGCGGCCGAGCGCGGCGGCGGCGAGGCGGGAGCGCTGCCGCTGTTCGCCGCGGCGGGCGAGGATCCGGCGCCGCCTGCGGAACTGCCGGCGGCGGATGGCTGGCATGCGGCGCTCGCGGAGGCCGATCCGGACCAGCTTTCGCCGCGCGCGGCACTGGAGCTGATTTATGCGTGGCGGCGAAAGTTCCTTGGCGACAGGGCGAATGGCGCGGTAGAGAAGCAGTAACATGTCGAACACCACCCAGCCGCCGCGCGACGTTCCGCCCGCCATGCCGGCAGCCGTGATCCCGCCACCGCCGAAGGAGGCGGTGATCGGCCGCCCCGATATCGGCGCCGAGCTGGCGCGCCTTTTGCCGCGCGGCGCGCCGCCGCCGCGGGAGACGGCGCTCGGCATCTTCCGCCGCCAGCTGGCGCGGCTGCAGACCCATGTGCAGACCCGGTTCGAACGCGGCGACATGTCTGGCCTCGCTGCCGCGCGCCTGCTCTCCGGCCTGATGGACGAGTTCATCGCGGCGCTGATCGGCTATTCGATCGACCTGCTGCCGGTGGAGCCCGGCGACCGGCTCGCCGTCGCGGCGACCGGCGGCTATGGCCGCGCCACGCTCGCGCCGTTCAGCGATATCGACCTGCTGTTCCTCACCGACAACGAACCCTCGGCGCGGATCCAGCGGGCTGTGGAGTTCATCCTGTATTTCCTCTGGGACCTCGGGCTGAAGGTGGGCCACGCCACGCGATCGACCGCCGATTGTCTGACCGAGGCGCAGGGTGACAGCACGATCCGCACCTCGCTGCTCGATGCCCGCTGCATCGCCGGCGACCGGCCGCTGTTCGCGCATTTCCAGCAGGCCTTCCGGCAGGATTGCGCCGCCGGCAGCCCGGCCGGCTATATCGCCGCGAAGCAGGCCGAACGCGCCGCCCGCCACAAGCGCTTCGGCGACACGCCGTTCATGGTCGAGCCCAACATCAAGGAGGGCAAGGGCGGGCTGCGCGACCTGCAGACGCTCTACTGGCTCGCCCGCTACGTGTTCGGCACCTTCGCGATGACCGAGCTGGTCGGCCCCGGCGCGCCCGGTGGCGGCATTCTCAGCGCCACCGAGGCGCGCGCCTGCAAGCGGGCCTGGGACTATCTCTGGACCGTGCGCTTTCACCTGCACTATGTCGCCGGCCGCGCCGAGGAGCGGCTGACCTTCGACCTGCAGCCGGTGATCGGCGCGCGCATGGGTTATACGCGGCATGGGCGGCAGGATGGCGTCGAGCGGTTCATGCGCCACTACTTCCTGGTGGTGCGCGAGGTCGCGCGGGTGACCGGCGTTCTCGAACCCGCCGTGGTGCGCGCGGCGCTCGGACCGCCCGCGATCGCGCCGGCGACCGACGCGGCGCTGCTGGACGCCGGTTTCGTGCTGGCGGACGGCAAGATCCTGTTCGTCGCCGGCCGCGAACCGATGGCCGAGCCGATCCAGTTGCTGCGCATCCTCCAGGTGGCGCGCGACCGGGGGCTGAAACTGCATCCGCTCGCGCTCCGCGCGATGATCCGCGGCGCGCGGCGCACCGCGGAGTTGCGCACGGATCCGCAGGCGGCCTCGCTGTTTCTCGACCTGCTCTGCGGCAACGACGATCCGCGGCAGGACGGCGCGCAATGGCTCGCGATCCTCAACGAAACCGGCGCGCTGGGGCGCTACCTGCCCGACTGGCGGCGGATCGTCGGCCAGATGCAGTTCGATTCCTATCATGTCTACACGGTCGACATGCACACGATCCACGCGATCGGGGTGCTGAATGCGATCGAGCGCGGCGAGCTTTCGGAAATCGTGCCGGTGGCCAGCGGATTGGCGCATCACGTGCAGTCGCGCCGGGCGCTCTATGTCGCGCTGCTTCTGCATGACATCGCGAAGGGCAGGGGGGGCGACCATTCGGAGATCGGCGCGGAACTGGCGCTGACCATCGGCCCCGCGCTCGGACTCGAACCGGAGGAGACCGAGATGGTCTCCTGGCTGGTGCTGCATCATCTGCTGCTCAGCCAGACGGCGTTTTCACGCGACATCGACGATCCGAAGACGATCCTCGACCTCGCCGACGTCGTGCAGTCGCCCGAGCGGCTGCGGCTGCTGCTGATCCTGACGGTGTCGGACATCCGCGCCGTCTCGCCCAAGGTGTGGAACGGCTGGAAGGCGACGCTGCTGCGCGAGATCTATGCCCGCGTCGCCGAGGTGCTGGAGGGCGGGCTTGCGACCACCGAGCGCGATGTCCGCGTTGCCCGCGTCAAGCAGATGGTCGCGGAGCTGCTCGCCGACTGGCCGGACGCCGACCGCGAGGAATTCCTCAACATGGGGTATCCGGGCTACTGGCTCGGCTTCGACCCCGAAAGCATCGCCCGCCACGGGCGGATGATCCGCGATGCCCGCCATCGCGACGTGCCGCTGACCGTCGCCGCCGAGCCGCTGCCGGCGCGGTCGGTCACCGAGGTCGTGGTCTATACCGCCGACCATGCGGGGCTGTTCAGCCGCATCGCCGGTGCCCTCGCGGTCGCCGGGGCGACGATCGTCGATGCGCGGATCCACACGCTGACCGATGGCATGGCGCTCGACACGTTCTGGATCCAGGACGCCGGCGGCGGTTCGCTAGAGGCGCCGCACCGGCTGGCGAAGATTTCCGCCGTGATCGAACAGGTGCTCTCGGGCCGGCTGCGGCTGGCGACCGAGATCGAGAAGGCGGCGAACAGCGTCGTCGGCGGGCGGATGCGGGCGATCCACGTGCCGCCGCGCGTCGTCGTCGACAACAGCGCCTCGAACCGGCACACCGTTATTGAAGTGAACGGCCGCGACCGGCCGGGCCTGCTGCACGACGTCACCGCCGCCATCACCTCGCAGGGGCTGCAGATCGCCTCGGCGCATATCACCACCTACGGGGTGCGCGCCGTCGACGTGTTCTACGTGAAGGATGTGTTCGGCCTGAAGGTGCAGAACGAGCGCAAGCTCGCGCAGCTTCGCAGCGCGCTGATCGAGGCGCTGGCCGGGCGGCCGCATGAGGTGACCGCCGCGTCCTGAACGGCAGCCCCAGCCACTTTATCCGCGACGGAATTATCTGGCTCACGAAAGCCTCGCACACGAGATTTTTGTTTGACCGGGTTGTTTCGTCTGCGGCATAGATACTCCCTATTGGGAAATATCCTGTCGAAACCGGCCTGAATGAGCCGGATGCGGGATGAACAATGGGGAGCGAAATGACATTCGAGACATGCGTTCGGAGACTGGCGATAGGCGCGCTCGCGGCCGGGTTCATCGGGCTGGCGCCGGCGAGGGCGCAGGCGCCGGGCAGTCTTTACGTGTTCGGCGACAGCCTGAGCGATAATGGCAACATTCCGCGGCTGACCGGCGTTCCCTATCCGGGGCCGCCCTATGTCGGCTTCCGGTTCTCGAACGGGCCGGTCTGGGCGGAATACCTGCCCGGGCTGACCGGGCTGAATTTCAAGCCCTCCAACGACTATGCGGTGGGCGGCGCCTTTGCCGGGCCGCTGGTGGTCAATGGCGTGACCTACAACAATCTCGTCAATTTCCCGTCGACCTTGCTTCCCGGCCTGCCGAACGAATTGCAGGAAATCCAGGGCTTTGCCGCATCGGGAGGGCATTTTTCGCCTTCCGATGTGGTGGGGATCTGGATCGGCGGGAATAATTATTTCGCCACCGAGACGCTGGTCGGGGCGGACCCGGCGAATGCGCAGCAGATCGTCAGCCAGAACGTGAGCACCGTGCTCGCCCAGACCGGGCAGGCGATCGGGCAGGTGGCCGCGCTCGGCGCGCGGCAGGTCGTGCTGCAGAATCTCGTGCCCTTCGGCAATGTGCCGACGGTGAACGGCACGCCGCAGCTCGTAGCCCTCGGCGACCAGATCATCGCCGCGCATAATGCGGGGCTCGCGACCCTGGCGGGGCAGCTGCATGCCTCGCTCGGGATCAACATCCTCCTGATCGACCAGCAGCAGATCTTCTCCGAGATCAGCGCCAATCCGGCTGCCTATGGCTTCACCAACGTGACCGACGCCTGCTTCGCCTCGGCAAGTTCCGCCTGCGCCTATGCGCCGGCCTCGGTGCAGAACCAGTATCTCTGGTGGAACGTGCACCCGACCACGCACGGGCACCAGGTGATCGCCGAATATGTCGCGAGCGCGCTGAACGGGTTCCAGTCGCTGTCCGTGCCGGCACGGCTGCTCGATGCCGGCGCCGCGGCCTTCGCGCAGACGATCGGCGCGAGGATGGACGCGCTGCGCCACGGCGCCGGGGGGCTGACAGTCGATCTCGCCGGCGGGCCGATGCTGGCCGATGCGGCGGCGGGCGATACCGGGCCGATGGAGATGCCGGGCAATGGGCACGCTCTGTCGGTTTTCGTGACCGGCGGCTACGGGTTCGGCGCGCGGGCGGCGGCGCCGGGCAGCCTCGGCTTCCATGACCAGATCGGCACGGTGACCGCCGGCGCGGATTACCGCTTCACCCGCCATCTCGCCGCCGGCCTCGCGTTCGGGTATGCGCGGGAAAGCGCGACGGTGAACGGGGGCGAGCGCCTGGATGCCGATGCCTACCAGTTTGCCGCCTATCTCGCCGCGCATAGCCGCCACCTCTATCTCGACGCCCAGCTCGATTACGGCCTCGACCGGTTCGGCCGGATCAGCCGGCCGGGCGTGCTGGCGCCGATCACCGCCTCGCCCCGCGGCCATACGCTCGGCGCCACAATACAGGCGGGCTATGTGCTGCATCGCGGTGTCGTAGCGTTCGGCCCGACAGTGGGGCTCGATGCGACCGAAGCGCATGTCGACCCGTATACCGAGCAGGGCGACCCGGCGTTGATCATGGCGGTCGGCGGCCAGGATTTCGGGCGCGTGCTGTTCGGCGCCGGGCTTGCGGCTTCGGCGCGGGTCAGGCTGGGCGGTGTCGCGATTCGGCCGCATGGCTCGATCGGCATGCAGGCCTCGATCGCCGGTGCGCCGGGGCAGTTCGCCAGCGTCTTCACCGACGAGCCGCTGGTCGGCCTGACTACGACCTATCCGCAGTTGTCGACGATGTGGGGCGTGGCCGATGCCGGTGTCACGGCGCGGCTCGCCGGCAGGCTTTCGGCAACGGTCGACCTTGCGACGACCTTCGCGCGCCGCGCCGGCGAGCAGCGGATGGTCAGCGCCGGGCTGCGCTGGCGCTTCTGAGCAACGGGCGCGCACGCAGTTTGCCGTCCTCGCTTGTCGCGGACGGCAAAGCGCGCTAGTCCGCGCCGACCGGCCATGCGCGGAATTGAACGCGCTTGGCCTGCTGGTCCGGTTCGGGCGGGCGTGGTGGAACTGGTAGACACGCCAGATTTAGGTTCTGGTGGCGCGAGCCATGGGGGTTCAAGTCCCTCCGCCCGCAGACGGGGTCGATCTGCCGTGCCCGCACGGCGCGTGGGAAATGGCGTAACGTAAGGATTGGTTTGGACATGCAGGTTACCGAAACCCTCACCGAGGGGCTGAAGCGCGGCTTTACCGTCGTCGTGCCGGGCAGCGATCTGAGCGAGAAGCGCGAGAAGCGCCTCGCCGAGCTGTCGAAGACGATGCAGATGCCGGGGTTCCGCCCGGGCAAGGTGCCGCTGTCGATGGTGCGCAAGCGCTTCGGCGACGCGGTGGCCGCCGAGGTGATGGAAGCTTCGGTGAACGAGGCGACCGAACGGATGATCAATGACCGCAGCCTGCGCCCGGCGGTGCAGCCGAAGGTCGAGGTCGTCCGTGCCGAACCCGATTCCGACCTCGAATTCACCGTCGAGCTCGAAGTGCTGCCGGAGGTGACGATTCCGGACCTGAAGGCGATCAGCCTGACCAGGCCGAAGGCGCCGGTGACCGAGGCGGAGATCGACGAGGCGATCGCGCGCTTCGCCGAGCAGCGCGCCGAGACCGAGGTGGTCACGGAAGACCGCCCGGCGGCAACCGGCGATATCCTCACCGTCGATTTCCTCGGCAAGCGCGATGGCGTGCCCTTCGAGGGCGGTGCCGGCACCGACACCGATATCGAGCTGGGCGGCTCGGGCTTCATTCCCGGCTTCGCCGAGCAGATGGAGGGCATGAAGGCCGGCGAGACGAAGGTAATCACCGTGACCTTCCCCGAGCAGTACCACGCCGCCGAGCTGGCCGGGAAGGAAGCGACGTTCGACATCACCGCCAAGGCGCTGAAGCGGCGCGTGGCGCCGGTGATCGACGACGCGTTCGCCGAGGCCAACGGCTTCGAGAACCTCGCCGAGTTCCGCAAGTTCTTCGCCGACCGGCTGGAACAGTCCCGCGCCGGCGCCTCGCGGCTGAAGGTCAAGCGCGCGCTGCTCGACAAGCTGGCCGAGCAGGCCGATTTCCCGGCGCCGGCCTCGCTGGTCGACGCCGAGTTCGCCGAGATCTGGCGGCAGGTCGAGGCCGAGAAGCAGGCTGGCCGCCTCGATGAGGAGGACGCCGGCAAGGACGAGGAGACGCTGCGCGCCGACTACCGCGCGATCGCGGAACGCCGTGTGCAGCTGGGCCTGCTGGTGGCCGAAATCGGCCGCACCAACAACGTGCAGATCACCGAGCAGGACATGCGCCGCGCAATGATCGCGGAGATGCAGCAGTTCCCCGGCCAGGAAAAGATGATCATGGAGTTCTACCAGAAGAACCCGCGCGCGCTGGACCGGCTGCGCGGGCCGATCTTCGAGGACAAGGTTGTCGACTACGCGCTGGAACTCGCGACCGTGACCGACGAGGAGGTTTCGGCCGAGGCCCTGTTCGCCGACACCGACGACTGATCTCTTTTTCACCCGGGGGTGGACGCCGCCCTGTTCCCGGCTCATCTTAGACGTCTGTGGGCGCGGCGCCGGCCGTGATTCGGCGGCGGCCGCGCCCGACAGGACACGATTTCATGCGGGTGCGGTGCGTCCGGCCCCGACTTGGAGACAGATGCCGATGGATCGCGATCCCACCGAGATCTACATGAACAGCCTCGTGCCCATGGTGGTCGAGCAGACCGCGCGGGGCGAGCGCTCCTATGACATCTTTTCGCGCTTGCTGAAGGAGCGGATCATCTTCCTTACCGGCCCGGTCTATGACCAGGTCGGCTCGCTGATCGCGGCCCAGCTGCTGTTCCTCGAAAGCGAGAACCCGTCGAAGGAGATCGCCTTCTACATCAACAGCCCCGGTGGCGTCGTCTCCGCCGGCCTCGCGATCTACGACACGATGCAATACATCAAGTCGCCGGTCTCGACCGTCTGCATCGGCCAGGCGGCCTCGATGGGCAGCCTGCTGCTCGCCGCCGGCGAGAAGGGCAAGCGCTTCGCCCTGCCGAATTCACGGATCATGGTGCACCAGCCCTCGGGCGGGGCGCAGGGCCAGGCTTCGGATATCGAAATCCAGGCCCGCGAGATCCTGACCTTGCGGCGGCGGCTGAACGATATCTATGTTACTCATACCGGCCAGTCGCTCGAGGCGATCGAGCAGGCGCTGGAGCGCGACCGCTTCATGTCGGCCAACGAGGCGCAGGAATTCGGCCTGGTCGACGAGGTTGTGGAAAAGAAGCCGGCCAAGGACTCGAAGTAAGGCAGGGTCTGGCGCCGCGTTCCCCGGAAGCCGACCCGGGAATGCGGCGCAATGACCGTAATGCTTGTGCCGGCGGGACATGGGGTTTAATCTCGGTCCCCTGATTGATGCGCCGCCGCCTCCGGCGGCGCGGCTGGAGCATAGATGAGCACGAAGTCCGGAGACTCGAAGAACACCCTGTATTGCTCGTTTTGCGGCAAGTCGCAGCACGAAGTGGTCAAGCTGATCGCGGGGCCGACGGTATTCATCTGCAATGAATGCGTCGAACTTTGCATGGACATCATTCGCGAGGATAACCGGACGCACCTCGTGAAAACGCGCGACGGCGTGCCGACGCCCCGCGAAATCTGCAAGGTGCTGGACGATTACGTGATCGGGCAGGATCACGCCAAGCGGATTCTCAGTGTTGCCGTGCACAACCACTACAAGCGGCTGGCGCACGCGCAGAAGAACAACGACATCGAGATCGCGAAGTCGAACATCATGCTGGTCGGGCCCACCGGCTCGGGCAAGACGCTGCTCGCCCAGACGCTGGCCCGGATTCTCGACGTGCCGTTCACCATGGCGGACGCGACGACCCTGACCGAGGCGGGATATGTCGGCGAGGATGTCGAGAACATCATCCTCAAACTGCTGCAGGCCGCGGATTACAATGTCGAGCGGGCGCAGCGCGGCATCGTCTATATCGACGAGGTCGACAAGATCAGCCGCAAGTCCGACAACCCCTCGATCACGCGCGACGTATCCGGCGAGGGCGTGCAGCAGGCGCTGCTCAAGATCATGGAAGGGACGGTGGCCTCGGTGCCGCCGCAGGGCGGGCGGAAGCATCCGCAACAGGAGTTCCTCCAGGTTGATACCACCAACATCCTCTTCATCTGCGGCGGCGCGTTCGCCGGGCTGGAGAAGATCATCGCACAGCGTGGCAAGGGGTCGGGAATCGGCTTCGGCGCCGATGTGCGCGACCCGACGGAGCAGCGCACCGGCGCGATCCTGCGCGAAGTCGAGCCCGAGGATCTGCTGAAGTTCGGCCTGATCCCCGAATTCATTGGCCGTCTGCCCGTCGTTGCGACGCTCGAGGACCTCGACGAGGCGGCGCTGATCGAGATCCTTACCAAGCCGAAGAACGCGCTTGTCAAGCAATACGGCCGCCTTTTCGAAATGGAGGGCGTGAAGCTCAACTTCACCGAAGACGCGCTGAAAGTGGTCGCCGCCCGTGCGATCCAGCGCAAGACCGGGGCGCGTGGCCTGCGGTCGATCATGGAAAACATCCTGCTCGAGACGATGTTCGACCTCCCGGGCCTCGACTCGGTCGAAGAGGTCGTGATCAACGGCGAAGTAGCCGAGGGGCGGGCAAATCCGCTTTTCCTGCATGGCAAGGAACGCGCTGAAACCGGCTCCTGAGGGAGCCGGCCCGGTCGTGCCGCGGGATTGCGGCGCACCGGGGGCCGCCCAATATACCGAACGTGGCCGGATCGCCCGGCACCGCGCCCTGTGCCGCTTTCGGGCAGGGCGCGCCGCTTATCGAAAGGTAGTCTGATGTCAGAGACCGACCCGAAGAAACCCAAAACCGCCCTTGTCGCGGTGCCGCAGGACGGCGAGACGCTGGCGGTGCTGCCGCTGCGCGATATCGTCGTGTTTCCGCACATGATCGTGCCGCTCTTCGTCGGCCGCGAGAAGTCGGTTCGCGCCCTCGAAGGGGTGATGAAGGACGACAAGCAGATCCTGCTGGTGGCCCAGAAGAACGCGCAGCAGGACGACCCGTCCGCCAACGATATCTATGATGTCGGCACGATTTCGACCGTGCTGCAACTGCTCAGGCTACCGGACGGAACGGTGAAGGTGCTGGTCGAAGGCGTGCGCCGGGCCCGAATCACGAAGTTCCACGAGGTGGACAGTCATTTCGAGGTGACGGCTCAGCCGCTGGACGAGATCGTGACCGGGGGCAAGGAACTCGAGGGTCTGGCCCGCGGGGTTGTGTCGCAGTTCGAGCAGTATATCAAGCTCAACAAGAAGATCGCACCGGAAGTTCTCGTTTCGATCAACCAGATCGACGACCCGTCGAAGCTTGCCGATACGATCGCCAGCCATCTCGGCCTGAAGATCGCCGACAAGCAGGAATTGCTGGAAACAGGATCCGTCACCGAGCGGCTGGAGCGCGTCTTCGCGCACATGGAAGCCGAAATCGGCGTGCTGCAGGTGGAAAAGCGCATCCGCAACCGCGTGAAGCGGCAGATGGAGAAGACGCAGCGCGAATACTACCTGAACGAGCAGCTCAAGGCGATTCAGAAGGAGTTGGGCGAGGGCGAGGAAGGCAAGGACGAGACCGCGGAACTCGAGGAGAAGATCCGCACCACCAAGCTCTCCAAGGAAGCGCGCGACAAGGCCATGGCCGAGCTCAAGAAGCTCAGGACGATGAGCCCGATGAGTGCCGAGGCGACGGTGGTGCGCAACTATCTCGACTGGCTGCTCGGCATTCCCTGGAAGAAGCGCGCCAAGATCAAGAACGACGTGATCGAGGCCGAGCGCGTGCTCGACGCCGACCATTATGGCCTCGACAAGGTCAAGGAGCGGATCATCGAGTATCTGGCCGTGCAGTCGCGTAGCCCGAAGCTCAAGGGGCCGATCCTCTGCCTCGTCGGCCCGCCCGGCGTGGGCAAGACCTCCCTCGGCAAGTCGATCGCTAAGGCGACGGGACGCAATTTCGTGCGGATGTCGCTCGGCGGAATGCGCGACGAGGCTGAAATCCGCGGCCACCGCCGGACCTATATCGGCTCGATGCCCGGCAAGATCATCCAGGGCATGAAGAAGGCGAAGACGTCGAATCCGCTATTCCTGCTCGACGAGATCGACAAGCTCGGTGCTGACTGGCGGGGCGATCCGACCTCGGCCCTGCTCGAAGTGCTGGACCCCGAGCAGAACGGCACGTTCAACGATCATTACCTCGAGGTCGATTACGACCTGTCGGACGTGATGTTCGTGACGACCGCGAACTCGCTGCGGATGCCGCAGCCGCTGCTTGACCGCATGGAGATCATTCGCATCCCCGGCTACACCGAGGACGAGAAGATCGAGATCGCGAAGCGGCACCTGATCGGCAAGCAGGCCGAGGCGCACGGGCTCAAGGACGGCGAGTGGAGCGTTTCGGACGATGCGGTTCGCGAGCTGATCCGCACCTATACCCGTGAGGCCGGGGTGCGTAACCTCGAGCGCGAGATCGCCAACCTTGCCCGCAAGGCGGTGAAGGAAATCGTCACGAAGAAGGTGACCAAGGTCGCGATCACCAAGAAGAACATCGAGAAGTTCGCCGGCGTGCCGCGGTTCCGCTTCGGCGAGACCGAGGCGGAGGATATGGTCGGCGTCGTCACCGGCCTGGCGTGGACCGAGGTGGGCGGCGAGATCCTGACCATCGAGAGCGTGCTGCTGCCCGGCAAGGGCAATGTGAAGCAGACCGGCAAGCTCGGCGACGTCATGCAGGAGAGCGTCTCGGCGGCGATTTCCTACATCCGCTCGCGGGCGATCAGTTTCGGCATCAAGCCGCCGATCTTCGAGAAGCGGGACATTCACGTCCACGTGCCCGAAGGCGCGACGCCGAAGGACGGTCCCTCGGCGGGCATCGCAATGGCGACCTCCATCGTCTCGGTGCTCACCGGAATCCCGGTGCGCAAGGATATCGCCATGACCGGCGAAATCACGCTGCGCGGCCGGGTGCTGCCGATCGGTGGGCTCAAGGAGAAGCTGCTGGCCGCGCTCAGGGCCGGCATCACCACCGTGCTGATCCCGAAGGACAACCAGAAGGATCTCGCGGAGATTCCCGAGAACGTGAAGAAATCGCTCAAGATCATTCCGGTCTCGCATGTCGACGAGGTGATCGCCGAGGCGCTGGTGCGCAAACCCGAGCCGATCGAGTGGGAGGAGCCGGTGGAAGCGGTCGCCGCCCGCCCGGCGGATGAGGCGGCGGGCGCCGTTCTGCCGCATTAAGGTGCCTCGCCGTCATCGTCGTGGCATGAATTGATGTTTCGGGGCCGGTTTTCCGCTTGTCTTCGTTGACGGGAGGAAACCGGCCCCTTTAGTGTGCGGCGCCTGACGGATTGCCCGGATGGAACCCGATTCGGATGGTTCCGGCCGTTTTTAATTCCGTTTTCACCAACTGGGAGACTGACCCGTGAACAAAATGGATCTCGTCGCAGACGTTGCGGAGAAGACCGACCTTTCGAAAGCCAAGGCCACCGAGGTAGTGGATGCGGTGTTCGCCGCCATCGAGGAGGCTCTGAAGCGCAAGGAAGAGGTGCGCCTGGTCGGTTTCGGCACGTTCGGCACGGCCGAGCGCAAGGCGGCAACCGGCCGCAACCCGCGCACCGGCGAGGAAATCCAGATCGCGGCCTCGACCTCGGTCCGGTTCAAGCCGGGCAAGAGCCTCAAGGATGCCGTGAACTGAAGCTGATTCGGGCCGGATTATCCGGCCCGATTGGATGACCGCAGGTCTGCCGGATGCCGGACCAGCCTGCGGATTCCGGGCGGTTAGCTCAGAGGTAGAGCGTCTCGTTTACACCGAGAGGGTCGGCGGTTCGATCCCGTCACCGCCCATTGGTTCCGCGACTTCCGCGAAGAACGCGAATCGGTCGCGCCGATTCGATCCCGGTGCCGCCGGTCGACTTAATCCAGACGCATAGCAGAATCGCGTAAATACCTGTCGGAGCGGAATTTTTCTTCCGCCGCCGCGCGCAGCCTTGGGCAGACGTCGACGGGAGGCCGCGCAGGACAGGTTTTGCCTCAATCCGGCCATCGTGTTGCCATCGCCGGCGGGTGGGATTTTTGCGCCGCCACACGTCCGTGGGCGGGCGATCTTCCGATGCGCGCGATCCGGGTGCTTGACGCATCCCGGCCGCCGCTATAGGGAGGTGCCCACAACGCGGGTGTAGCTCAGTTGGTTAGAGCGCCGGCCTGTCACGCCGGAGGTCGCGGGTTCGAGCCCCGTCACTCGCGCCATTGCGCTGATCGACACAGATATCCAGTGCCATCAGTCATGGAAGAACATGAGAGGATGCGCTCTTTGTCGTCCGGACCCGCATGGGGTCTCCGGCGATTTAGTCGCATCGTCTGGCACGCCGAGAGCAGGGCGGACGGTCTGCCGCCAGGTGGACAACACTGATGCGTAACGGGGGCAATCGCGATGCAGTCGGATCTGTCGGTCTACTTCCCCATCCTGGTGTTCATCGGTATCGCGGCTCTGCTCGGCGCGGCGTTCATCATCGGATCGCTCGTCGTCGCACGGCAAAATCCCTATGGCGAAAAGCTCAGCGCATATGAATGCGGTTTCGCACCGTTCAGCGACGCGAGGCGCAAGTTCGATGTGCGCTATTATCTCGTTGCGATCCTTTTCATCATTTTCGACGTCGAGATCGCGTTCCTGTTTCCCTGGGCGGTGAGCCTTTCACGAATCGGGGCGTTGGGGTTCTGGTCGATGATGGGGTTTCTGGCAATTCTGGTCGTCGGATTTATCTATGAATGGCGCAAGGGCGCGCTCGACTGGGAGTAGCCCGGACCACCGGCGCCCGACCCGGACGAAACGAGTGACAAACCGGCCGCAAGTGGCCCAAGCGGAAGGCATGACATGAACGCCGTGCAGCAACCCGACATTGCCTGGAATCGCGATCATCTGGACCCCGGCGCCGAACAGGAAGCGGTCATTCGCGGCATTACCGGCGAGATCGCCGGCAAGGGGTTCGTGGTCGCCAATCTCGACCGCCTGGTGAACTGGGCGCGAACCGGCAGCCTCTGGCCGATGACGTTCGGCCTTGCGTGCTGTGCCGTCGAGATGATCCACGCCTACATGCCGCGCTGGGATCTCGACCGATTCGGTATCATCCCCCGGAACTCCCCGCGGCAGAGCGATGTGATGATTGTCGCCGGCACGCTGACCAACAAGATGGCGCCGGCGCTGCGCAAGGTCTACGACCAGATGCCCGAGCCGCGCTGGGTCATCTCCATGGGAAGCTGCGCGAATGGCGGCGGGTACTATCACTACTCTTACTCCGTGGTGCGGGGGTGCGACCGGATCGTGCCGGTGGACATCTACGTGCCGGGCTGTCCTCCCACGGCGGAGGCGCTGGTCTATGGCATCACCCAGTTGCAGAAGAAGATCCGCCGGACGGGGACCATTTTCCGTGAGTGAAGACAACCAGACCGAAGCGCCCGCACCCGAGGCCCCGGCCGACCCGTTCGGCGACTTGCTGCGCGCCATCGACGGCGTCACTGATGTCGTGCTGGAACGCGATGAGCGGATCATTGCCGTCGACCGCGCTGCGCTGGCGGCGGTGATGCGCACCCTGCGCGACAACCCGCAATTCGCCTTCGAACAGTGCATGGATGTCTGCGGCGTCGACTGGCCGGAGCGGGCCGAGCGGTTCGACGTGGTCTATAACCTTCTGTCCGTGACCCGAAACGACCGGTTGCGCGTGATCGTCACCACGGACGAGACCGCGCCGGTGCCGAGCGTCAGCGACATCTGGCCCGGGGTGACCTGGTGGGAGCGCGAAGTGTTCGACCTGTTCGGCGTGAGCTTCGACGGGCTGGTCGATCACCGGCGGATTCTCACCGATAACGGTTTCGAGGGGCATCCGATGCGCAAGGATTTCCCGCTGACCGGCCATGTCGAACTCCGGTACGACGAGGAGCAGAAGCGCGTGGTCTACGACAAGGTTGCGTTGACGCAGGAATTCCGCAATTTCGATTTCCTCTCGCCCTGGGAGGCGATGACCACGCTCCCCGGCGACGAGAAGGCCACCCGCGGAGGGTCTGACGCATGAGCGGCGGGATGCAGAACGGCACACAGGAGACCGAGCGCCGTGTGATCGACATCAACGACCGTCATACGGTCAATGTCGGCCCGCAGCACCCGGCGACGCATGGCGTGCTGCGCCTGATCATGGAGCTTGAGGGCGAGACGGTGACGCGCGCCGATCCGCATATCGGCCTGCTGCATCGCGGCACAGAGAAGCTGATCGAATACAAGTCATACCTCCAGGCGGTGCCGTATTTCGACCGGCTCGATTACGTCAGCCCGATGTGCTGCGAGCACGCCTTCGCCCTCGCGACCGAGCGGCTGCTCGGCGTGAAGGTGCCGGAACGTGCGCAGTGGATCCGCGTGCTGTTTGCCGAGATTACCCGTATTCTCAATCATTTGCTGAACGCCGTTCACTTGGCGCTGGACATCGGCGCACAGTCTCCAAGCCTTTGGGGCTATGAGGAGCGGGAGAAACTGCTGACCTTTCACGAGGCGGTATCGGGCGCGCGCTTCCATGCGAACTATTTCCGTCCCGGCGGGGTTTCGAAGGACATGCCGACGGGTCTTGCCGAGCAGATCTGGGAATGGAGCGAGAAGTTTCCGAAATTCCTCGACGATCTGCAGAGCCTGCTGAACGAGAACCGGATTTTCCGCCAGCGCCTCGTCGATATCGGGGTGATTTCGGCGGAGGACGCGCTGGCGATGGGGTTCTCGGGTCCCAATCTGCGCGCCTCGGGGATTGCCTGGGACCTGCGGCGCGCGCAACCCTACGACAAGTACGACGAGGTGGATTTCGACATTCCCGTCGGCCGGCACGGCGATTCGTTCGACCGATATCTCGTGCGGATCCGCGAGATGGCCGAGAGCCTGAAGATCATCCGTCAGGCGCTGAAGGCGATGCCGGAAGGGCCGATCAAGGTGCAGGACCACAAGATCACGCCGCCGAAACGCGCCGAGATGAAGCGCTCGATGGAAGCGCTGATCCATCACTTCAAGCTCTATACCGAGGGCTATCATGTGCCAGCCGGCACGACCTACACCGCTGTGGAAGCTCCGAAGGGGGAATTCGGGGTCTATCTCGTTGCCGATGGCAGCAACCGGCCCTATCGGTGCAAGATCCGCGCGACCGGATTTTCCCACCTGCAGGCGATGAATCTGATGTCGAAAGGCCATCTCCTCGCCGATGCGATCGCCGTGCTCGGCTCGATCGACATTGTGTTCGGGGAAGTGGATCGCTGAAAGATGAACGACATGACGGAACCGGCTTTCAGCTTCGATGAGACGAGCGAGGCGCTGATCCCCTCGATCATCGCGAAATATCCCGAGGGCAGGCAGGCGAGTGCGGTAATGCCGCTGCTCGATCTCGCCCAGCGGCAGATGGCGCGGCAGACGGGACATGCCTGGGTGCCGCGCACGGCGATGGACGTGATTGCGGCGCGCCTCTCGATGCCGCCGATGCGGGTCTATGAAGTCGCCACATTCTACACGATGTTCCACACCAAGCCGGTGGGAAAATTCCATCTCCAGGTCTGCACCACGACGCCGTGCTGGCTGCGCGGGTCGGATGAGGTGATGTCGGCCTGCCGCAAGGCCGCCGAGGCGGATGGCGAGACGTTCAGCATCGAGGAGGTCGAGTGCCTCGGGTGCTGCGTGAACGCGCCGGTGGTGCAGGTGAATGACGACGTCTACGAGGATCTCGACGGGCCGCGCACCGAGGCGCTGCTGGAGCGGTTGCGCGCCGGCGACGTGCCGCCGGCGGGCTCGACGATCGGGCGGCAGGCCTCGGCGCCGGAAGGCGGACCGACCACGCTGTTCGGCGTCGGGGGCACCAAGCCCGTGAGCGGAGCGGAATGAGATGCTGAGCGATCGCGACCGGATCTATACCAATCTCTACGGCCTGCATGACTGGCGCCTCGCCGGCGCCCGGGCGCGCGGCGACTGGGACGGCACGAAGGACATCCTCGCCCGCGGGCGGGATGCGATCATCGAGGAAATCAAGTCCTCGGGCCTGCGCGGCCGCGGCGGCGCCGGCTTCCCGACCGGGATGAAATGGTCCTTCATGCCGAAGGAGACAGATGGACGGCCGAGCTATCTCGTCATCAACGCCGATGAGAGCGAACCCGGCACGTGCAAGGACCGCGACATCCTGCGCCACGAACCGCACAAGCTGGTGGAAGGCGCGCTGATCGCCGGATTCGCCATGGGCGCGCACCGGGCGTTCATCTATGTCCGTGGCGAATACTACAATGAATACAAGAATTTGCAGGCCGCCGTTGACGAGGCGCGCGAAGCCGGATTGCTCGGTGACGATGCTTGCGGGTCGGGCTGGGCCTTTGACATCACCGTGCATCGCGGGGCGGGCGCCTATATCTGCGGCGAGGAATCGGCGCTGATCGAGAGCATCGAGGGCAAGAAGGGCCTGCCGCGCATGAAGCCGCCCTTTCCGGCGGCGCTCGGCCTCTATGGCTGCCCGACCACTGTGAACAATGTCGAGACCATTGCAGGGGTCGCGACCATCATGCGGCGAGGGGCGGCCTGGTTTTCCGCGCTCGGCAGGCCGAAGAATTCCGGCACCAAGATCTTCTGCATTTCCGGCCATGTGAACAGGCCGTGCAATGTGGAAGAGGAACTCGGCATTCCGCTGCGCGAGTTGATCGAGAAGCATGCCGGCGGCGTGCGGGGCGGGTGGGACAACCTGCAGGCGGTGATACCCGGCGGATCGTCGGTGCACATGATTCCGAAATCGGTCTGCGACACGGTGCTGATGGATTACGACAGCCTGCGCGAGCAGCGCACCGGCCTCGGCACCGCGGCGGTGATCGTGATGGACAAGTCGACCGACCTGATCCGGGCGATCGCGCGGCTCGCGGCGTTCTACAAGCATGAGAGTTGCGGCCAGTGCACGCCCTGCCGCGAGGGCACCGGCTGGATGATGCGGATGATGTATCGCCTGGTCGAGGGGCGGGCGGAAATCGCCGATATCGACCTGCTGGAACAGGTCACGAAACAGGTGGAAGGCCATACGATCTGCCCGCTCGGCGACGCGGCGGCCTGGCCGATCCAGGGTCTGCTGCGGCATTTCCGGCCAGTGGTCGAGCAGCGGATCGCCGATTACAAGGCGCGCACGGCATCGCGCCTCGCGGCGGAATGACGGAGGGGACGATGCGGCACGAGACGATGGACGGCGCCGCGCGCGCCACGAGCGGGGTGCGGATCTGATGCCGAAAGTGACGGTGGACGGACTCGAGATCGAGGTTCCGAACGGATACACGGTGCTGCAGGCCTGCGAGGAAGCGGGCAAGGAAATCCCGCGCTTCTGCTACCATGAGCGGCTGTCGATCGCCGGCAACTGCCGCATGTGCCTCGTGGAAGTCGAGAAGATGCCGAAGCCGGTCGCCTCCTGCGGGCAGCCGGTGGGCGAGGGCATGGTCATCCATACCGACAGCGAGAAGGTCCGCGAGGCGCGGCGTGGGGTGATGGAGTTCCTGCTCATCAACCATCCGCTCGACTGCCCGATCTGCGATCAGGGCGGCGAGTGCGACCTGCAGGACGAGGCGATGGGCTATGGGCGCGACCATACCCGTTACGACGGCAACAAGCGGGCGGTGACCGACAAGTATCTCGGCCCGCTCGTCAAGACGGTGATGACGCGCTGCATTCACTGCACCCGCTGCGTCCGCTTCATGGCCGAGGTCGCCGGCGTGCCGGAACTCGGCGCGGTGCAGCGCGGCGAGCACATGGAAATCACCAACTATGTCGAGCGCGGCCTGTCGTCCGAGTTATCGGGCAATATCATCGATCTCTGCCCGGTCGGCGCGCTGACCTCGAAGCCCTATGCGTTCACCGCCCGCACCTGGGAGTTGCGCAAGACCGACAGCATCGACGTGTTCGACGCGGTCGGCACCAATATCCGCATCGATGCGCGCGGCAGCGAGGTGCTGCGCGTCCTGCCCCGGCTGAACGACGCGGTGAACGAGGAATGGCTCGCCGACAAGGGCCGTTTCTCGATCGACGGGCTAAAGCGCCGCCGGCTCGACCGGCCCTGGTTGCGTGAGGCGGGCAAGCTGCGCCCGGCGAGCTGGGACGAGGCGCTTGCCGCCATCGCCGGCCGGATCAGAGGAATCGACGGCAGCCGGATCGGCGCCATTGCCGGCAATCTCTGCGATGCGGAGAGCATGATGGCGCTGAAGGACCTGATGGGGGCGCTCGGCTCCACCAATCTTGACTGCCGGCAGGATGGCGCGGTGTTCGATGTGTCGAGCCGGGAATTCCACCGCTTCAACACGACGATCGAGGGAATCGACGAGGCCGACGCGCTGCTGATCGTCGGCGCCAATCCGCGACAGGAAGCGCCGGTCCTGAACGCACGGCTGCGGCGCCGCTGGGTCGAGACTCCCGGTTTCTTCGCCGGGCTGGTCGGCGCGCCGGCCGACCTGACCTATGAGCATGAACATCTCGGCGAGGGTGGCGATGCGCTGAAGGCGCTGCTCGATCCGGAGCATCACTTCACGAAGCGGCTGGCGGCGGCGAAACGGCCGATGCTGATCGTGGGCCCGCAGGCCTTCGCGCGGCCGGATGCCGGGGCCGTGCTCGCTTGCTGCTGGCAGATCGCGCTTCAGACCGGCATGCTGACCGCCGACTGGCACGGGTTCAACGTGCTGCACAACGCGGCGGCGCGGATGGGCGCGCTCGAACTCGGGTTCCTGCCGGGGGAGAACGGCAAGGACATCGCCGGCATGATGGGCGGTGGCGTGGATGTGCTGTGGCTGCTCGGCGCGGATGAATTCGACGTCTCGCAGATCGGCGCGGACACGTTCGTGATCTACCAGGGTCACCATGGCGACCGCGGTGCGGCGCGGGCCGACGTGATTCTTCCCGGTGCAGCCTATACCGAGAAATCCGGCACCTATGTGAATACGGAGGGCAGGGTGCAGCGCGCGCTGCGGGCGATTTTCCCGCCCGGCGAGGCGCGGGAGGACTGGGCGATCCTGCGCGCGGCGAGTGCCGCACTTGGCCAGGCGCTGCCCTATGACGATCTCGACACGTTGCGCACGCGCATGGTCGAGGCCAATCCGGTCTTCGGCGAGACGGGCGCGCTGCGCCGCATCGGCCATGCCGGGGGCGAGGCGCCGCGCGGCGATGCCGCCGCCGTGAGCGACGCGCCGTTCGGCCGCGCCTTCGCTACCTATTACCAGACCGATCCGATCAGCCGCGCGAGCCCGACCATGGCGAAATGCATCGAGGAAATCATCCTCCCGCGCCAGATGGCGGCGGAGTGAGCGCGATGGAGGCGGGTTTCTTCTCGACGGATTTCGGCATTCTCGTTCTCACCCTGCTGCGCACGCTGGCGCTGCTGGTGCCGCTGCTGATCGGTGTCGCGTATCTCACCTATGCGGAGCGCAAGGTGCTGGCGGCCATGCAACTGCGCAAGGGACCGAACGTGGTCGGCCCGTTCGGGCTGTGGCAGCCCTTCGCGGACGCGATCAAGATGCTGTTCAAGGAGACCATCATTCCCGACGGCGCCAACCGGATGCTGTTCCTGTTCGCGCCGATGATCACCTTCGGGCTCGCGATCATCGCCTGGGCGGTGATTCCGGTGAACGACCACTGGGGGATCGCGGACATCAATGTCGGACTGCTCTACCTGTTCGCGATTTCCTCGCTTGGCGTCTATGGCGTGATCATCGCGGGCTGGGCGAGCAACTCGAAATTCGCCTTTCTCGGCGCCATGCGCAGCGCGGCGCAGATGGTGAGCTACGAGGTCTCGATCGGCATCGTCATCCTCTCGGTGCTGGTCTGCGTCGGCAGTCTCAACCTGAACGACATCGTGACGGCGCAGCGGCATATCTGGTTCGCGATCCCGCTGCTGCCGATGCTGGTGGTGTTCTTCATCTCGGGCCTCGCCGAGACGAACCGCGCGCCGTTCGACCTGCCGGAAGGCGAGAGCGAGATCGTCGCCGGGTTCTTCGTCGAATACAGCGCGATGAGCTTCGCGCTGTTCTTCCTCGGCGAATACGCGAACATGATCCTGATGAGTGGGATGACGACCATCCTCTTCCTCGGCGGCTGGCTCTCGCCGATCCCGATCGCGCCGTTCACCTGGATCCCCGGACCGGTCTGGTTCCTGCTCAAGGTCATGCTGTGCCTGTTCGTTTTCCTCTGGGTGCGCGCGACGCTGCCGCGCTTCCGATACGACCAGCTGATGCAACTTGGCTGGAAGGTGTTCCTGCCGTTTTCGCTCGGCTGGCTGGTGCTGACGGCGAGCGTTCTCGAAATTTTCGGCTGGTTGCCGCATGCGTGACCGGGAGATCGGATGATGGCCAGACTTGATCGCATCGCGCACCGCTTCCTGCTGCTGGAGATTCTCTCCGGCCTGCGGCTGACCCTGCGTTATTTCTTCACGCGCAAGGCGACGCTGAACTACCCGTTCGAGAAGAACGCGATCAGCCCGCGTTTCAAGGGCGAACACGCGCTGCGCCGGTATCCGAACGGCGAGGAACGCTGCATCGCCTGCAAGCTGTGCGAGGCGATCTGCCCCGCGCAGGCGATCACGATCGAGGCGGAACCGCGCGAGGACGGCTCGCGCCGGACCACGCGCTACGACATCGACATGACAAAGTGCATCTATTGCGGCCTCTGCGAGGAAGCCTGCCCGGTCGATGCGATCGTCGAAGGACCGAACTTCGAATTCGCGACCGAGACGCGCGAGGAGCTGATGTATGACAAGGAAAGACTGCTCGCGAACGGCGACCGCTGGGAAAGCGAACTGGCCAAGCGCCTCGAACTCGACGCGCCTTACCGGTAACGCGCCATGATCGTCACGCTCGCATTCTACGTCTTCGCCGCGATCCTGCTGCTCTCGGCCTGCATGGTGATCACCGCGCGCAATCCGGTGCATTCTGTGCTGTTCCTCATCCTCGCCTTCATCAACGCGGGCGCGCTGTTCGTGCTCGCCGGCGCCGAATTCCTGGCGATGGTGCTTGTGATCGTCTATGTCGGCGCGGTTGCCGTGCTGTTCCTCTTCGTCGTGATGATGCTCGACGTCGATTTCGCGGCGCTACGCGAGGGCTTCCAGCGCTACGCGCCCCTCGGCCTGCTGATCGGGTTCATCCTGATGGTGGAAATCGGCGCCGTCGCCATCGGCTGGACCATCACCCCCGCCGCCCATCTCGCCAGCCAGGTGCCGATGCCGGCGCATCTTTCGAACACCGCGGCACTCGGCGACCTGATCTACACCCGTTACATGTTCGCCTTCGAACTGGTGGCGCTGCTGCTCCTCGTGGCGATGATCGGGGCGATCGTGCTGACCCATTCGGGCGAGCGCCGCTCGCGCCGTCAGGACATCTCGATGCAGCATCAGCGGCCGATCGACGAGACGCTGACGATGGTCAAACTCGGCATCGGCAAGGGAGCGAAGCAGATGACACAGGCAGCGCCCGCGAAACGGGAGACGATCCGATGAGCGCGGTCGGGCTCGGGCCCTATCTCGTCGTCGCCGGCCTGCTGCTGGTGATCGGGATTTTCGGGATCTTCCTCAACCGGAAGAACATCATCGTCATCATGATGTCGATCGAGCTGATCCTGCTCGCCGCCAACATCAATTTCGTCGCCTTCTCCTCGGCGCTGCACGACATGGCGGGGCAGGTCTTTACCATGTTCGTGCTCTCGGTCGCGGCGGCGGAGGCTGCGATCGGGCTGGCGATCCTGGTCGTGTATTTCCGCAACCGCGGCTCGATCGAAGTCGAAGACGTCACGCTGATGAAGGGCTGAGCCGACATGCTGCTTGCCATTGCCGTTCTCGCGCCGCTGGCCGGCGCGCTGCTCGCCGGGCTCGCGCGCCCCACCCTCGGCCGCGCTCCGGCCGTCGGGCTCAGCGTCGCCTCGCTGGTCATCGCCGCCATCGCCGCGATCGGCACGGTCTACCGCCATCTCGTGCTCGGGGCGGCGGACCATCTCATCGTGCTCGGGCAATGGATTTCGGTCGGCACCTTCGCGCCGCAATGGGCGCTGCGGATGGACACGCTGTCGCTCGTGATGGTGGGCATGGTCTGCGTGGTTTCGGCGCTGATCCATGTCTACAGCATCGGATACATGGCGGAGGACCGCACCGAGCCGCGCTTCTTCGTCTACATCTCTCTATTCACCTTCGCGATGCTGATGCTCGCCACGGCGAACAACCTGCTCCAGCTGTTCTTCGGCTGGGAAGGTGTTGGCCTGATGTCCTACCTGCTGATCGGCTACTGGTATGACCGCGCCAGCGCCAACGAGGCGGCGATCAAGGCCTTCATCGTCAACCGGGTGGGTGACCTGTTCTTCGCGGTCGGTATCGCGTTGACCTGGTATGAGTTCGGCAGCGTCAATTTCGATACGATCTTCGCCGGCGTGGCCAAGGTCGCGCCGCACGCCTACCATCTGTTCGGCACCGATATGCCGGTGCTCGAGGTGATCTCGATCCTTCTCTTCATCGGCGCGATGGGCAAGTCCGCCCAGCTGTTCCTGCACACCTGGCTGCCGGACGCGATGGAAGGCCCGACGCCGATTTCCGCCCTCATCCATGCCGCGACGATGGTGACCGCCGGCGTGTTCATGACCGCGCGGATGTCCCCGGTCATCGACGCGGCTCCCGTTGCCCTGGCGCTGATCACGGTAATCGGCGGCTTCACCGCCTTCTTCGCGGCAACGATCGGCTGCGTGCAGAACGACATCAAGCGCATCATCGCGTACTCGACCTGCTCGCAACTCGGCTACATGTTCCTCGCGGTCGGCGTGGGGGCGGCGCCGATCGGCATCTTCCACCTGATCAACCATGCCTTCTTCAAGGCGCTGCTGTTCCTCGGCGCCGGTTCGGTGATCCACGCGCTGGCCGACGAGCAGGATGTGCGCAAGATGGGCGGCCTGTGGCGCAAGCTGCCGGTCACCTATGTCACGATGTGGGCGGGAAGCCTGGCGCTGGTCGCGATCCCGCCGTTCTCGGGTTACTTCTCGAAGGATGCGATCCTGTCGGCCGCCTTTGCCGCACAGTCGCACACGGCGGTGTTCGGCTGGCTCTGTGGCACGCTCGGCGCCGGTCTGACCGCCTTCTACACGGTGCGGTTGATGCTGCTCACCTTCCACGGCAAGCCGCGCGCCTCCAGCGAAACGCTGGCCCACGCGCATGAAAGCCCGCTGGTGATGCTGTTGCCGCTGGTCGTGCTGGCCATCGGGGCGCTGACGACCGGCTTCCTGCTCGGGCCGACCTTCATCGGGGCACATTTCGCGAATTTCTGGGGGGCCAGCATCGCCTTGCCGCATGGTGGCGCGGTGATGGCGGCGCGCAACACGATTCCGGCCTGGGCGGAGAAGATGCCGCTGCTGCTGGCGATTGCCGGGATCGGCATCGCCTACTGGTTCTACGAGCTCGCTCCGGCGCTGCCGGCGCGGCTGGCCGAGGCCTGGCCCGGGCTCCACGCGTTCCTGCTCAACAAATGGTATTTCGACGAGTTGTATGACGCGATCTTCGTCCGCCCGGCGCTGCGCATCGCGCGCGCCATCTGGCGGATCGGCGATGAGGAGATGATCGACGGCGTGCCGGAAGGCCTGGCGCGGCTGACCGGCGATGCCTCCGGCGTTGCCAGCCGGCTACAGAGCGGATCGATCGCGGTTTACGGGTTCGTCATGCTGGTCGGGTTGATGGTGCTGGTGACCGTTTTCTTGGTCGCGCGGTGAGGGGGAGCGGCACATGAATTTCCATCTTCTCTCGCTGATGACCTGGCTGCCGCTCGCCGGCGCCGTGCTGATGTATTTCACCAGCGACTCGGCCAACCCGGCCACCGCCCGCAATGCGCGCTGGATCGCGCTGTGGACCAGCCTGCTCGTGCTCGTGCTCGCGGTGGTGATGGTCGTCGGCTTCAATCCGTCAGTGCATGGGTTCCAGTTCGTCGACTCTGCCGAATGGATCCCGGCCTACGGCATCGGCTACCGGATGGGCGTTGACGGCATCAGCCTGTTCTTCGTCGCCCTCAGCGCGCTGCTGACGCCGGTCGCTGTATTGGCGAGCTGGCGCGAGAGCCGGCGCGTGCGCGACTACATGGCCGCCTTCCTGCTGCTCGAGACCATGACGATCGGCATGTTCTCGGCCCTCGATTTCCTGCTGTTCTACATCTTCTTCGAGGGCGTGCTGATCCCGATGTATCTCATCATCGGCGTCTGGGGCGGGGAGCGGCGGATTCATGCCGCGGTGAAGTTCTTCCTCTTCACCCTCGCGGGCTCGCTGCCGATGCTGCTCGCCCTGGTCTGGATGTGGCACCACGCCGGCACGACCGACATGGTGCAGCTCATGCACACCGCGATCGCCCCGACCACGCAGGACTGGCTGTTCGTCGCCTTCCTGCTCTCCTTCGGCGTGAAGGCGGCGGTCTGGCCGATGCATACGTGGCTGCCCGACGCCTATGGCGAGGCGCCGCTGCCCGGCACGATCATGCTGGCCGCGGTGCTCTCGAAAATGGGGGCCTACGGTTTCCTGCGCTTCTCGCTGCCGATGCTGCCGCAGGCAACGGCCTATTTCGAGCCGTTCATGTTCGCGCTCGGTATCATCGGCATCGTCTACATTTCCTTCGCCGCCTTGGCGCAGACCGACATCAAGCGCATGATCGCCTATTCGTCGGTCGCGCATATGGGGCTGATCGTGGTCGGCATCTTCACCGTCACCGTCGCCGGAATCGAGGGCGCGCTGTTCCAGATGGTGTCGCACGGGCTCGTCATTGCCGCATTGTTCCTCTGTGTCGGCATCCTGCTGGCGCGCGGCCATTCGCTGCGGCTCGACCAGCTTGGCGGTCTGGCCTCGCGCATGCCGGTCTACGCCACCTTCCTGATGCTGTTCGTGATGGCGAATGTCGGCCTGCCCGGCACATCCGGCTTCGTCGGCGAGATCCTGGTCATGATCGGCGCGATCCAGGCGAATTTCTGGGTCGCCCTGCTTGTCGGCTCCGGCATGATCCTGAGCGTTATGTACATGCTGGTGATGATCCGCCGCGTGCTGTTCGACAAGGCGCGCAGCGTCGCCAACGCGGTGATGGCCGATATCGGGCCGCGCGAATGGCTCATGTTGGCGCCGCTGGCGGTGCTGGTCATCGTGCTCGGCTTCGTGCCCGGCGGCCTGACCCATATCTTTGACGGCGCGGTGCAGGACCTTGTCCATGCGCATGTCGCCGCCCTGTCGTCCGGCGCGCATGCCCGGCTGGCCATGATCAAGCAGTGAGCGAGGCAATGTCAACGTTCTATACCGTGCTGCCCATCCTGTTCCTCGCCATCGCGGGGATGATCATGCTGATGTCCGGCGTCTTCACCGACCGCGACCACAGTTTCGCGATCACCGCAGCATCGATCGTGGTGCTCGCGATTGCCGCCCGGCTGCTGGTCGCGGCGCCTGGCGGGACGATCTTTCACGGTCTCTACCAGACCAATGATTTCACCCGCTTCGCCGACGTGCTGGTGGCGCTGGGGGCGATCGGCGCACTCGCGCTCTCGGTCACGTTCAACCGCAATATCGGCATCACCCGCTTCGAGTTTCCGGTGCTCGTCCTCTTCGCGGTGACGGGCATGGTGGTTCTGGTCTCGGCGAGCGACCTGATCACGCTTTACATCGGCTTCGAGATCCAGTCGCTTGCGCTCTACGTGCTGGCGGCCTTCGCGCGGCACAATCTGCGCTCCTCGGAAGCGGGGCTGAAATATTTCGTGCTGGGCGCGCTGTCGTCTGGGCTGCTGCTCTACGGAATCTCGCTGGTCTACGGCTTCGCCGGAACCACGAATTTCGCCGGGATCGCCCACGCGCTCGCCGGCCATCCGACTGCGGCGGTGGGCTCGACGATCGGCCTCGTCTTCGTTCTCGTCGGCCTCGCCTTCAAGATTTCCGCTGCACCGTTCCATATGTGGACGCCCGACGTCTATGAGGGTGCGCCGACCTCGGTGACGGCCTTCTTCGCCACCGCGCCGAAAATTGCCGTCTTTGCGCTGCTGCTGCGGGTGATGCTGGGGCCGTTCGGGCCCGTGCTCGGGCAGTGGCGCGACCTCGTGCAGATCATCGCCGCGGCTTCGATGGTGATCGGCGCCATCGGCGCGATCCGGCAGACCAGCATCAAGCGCCTGATGGGCTATTCCTCGATCGGCCACATGGGTTACGCGCTGATGGGCCTTGCCGCCGGCACCGCCGCCGGGGTCAGCGGCGCGTTGATCTATCTCGCCATCTATCTCGTGATGTCGCTCGGCACCTTCGGGTGCATCATCGCGATGAGCCGTGGCCGCCAGCCGGTCGAGCGCATCGCCGATCTCGCCGGCATGGCCTCGGACGATCCGCGTTTTGCCTTCGTGCTCGCGGTCATGATGTGGTCGATGGCCGGCATTCCGCCGCTCGCGGGCTTTTTCGGCAAATTCTATGTCTTTGCCGCCGCGATCAATGCGGGGCTCGGCCCGCTCGCCGTGCTCGGCATCATCACCAGCGTGATCGCGGCCTTCTATTATCTGCGCGTCATCAAGGTGATGTATTTCGACGCCGGCGAACCGGGGCTCGACCGGCGCAGCGCCGGCGTCAGCCTGGTGATGGGGGCGGCCGCAGCGTTCACGGTGCTGTTCGTCTTCCATCCGTCGACGCTGACGACCCTGTCGACCATGGCGGCCCACGCGCTGATGACGAGCCAGGGATTTTGACAGCCGACCGCGCGCCCTGGCGGATCGAACACTACGACACGCTTGGCTCGACCTCGGATTTCTGCGCAAGACGCGCGGCTGAGGGAGAGCCCGAGCGGCTGATGGTCGTCGCGGCGCGGCAGACCGCGGGGCGAGGGCGCGCGGGACGGGCCTGGGAGTCGCCGGCAGGCAATTTCTGCGGCTCCGCCCTGCTGCGCCCGCGCGTTCCGGCGGGGCAGGGAGGATGGTTCGCGCTGCTCGCCGGCCTCGCGCTGATCGAGGTGCTCGATCCCGCGCTGCCGGCACCCGGCGCAGTCATGCTCAAATGGCCGAACGACCTGATGGCGGGCGCCGCCAAGCTCGCCGGCATCCTGCTGGATGCGACAATCGAAAACGGGATGATTACCGCGATGATCGTCGGCGTCGGCGTCAATCTGGCCGAGGCGCCGCCGGTGCCGGGTCGGGTAACGACGAGCCTTGCCGCGCTGGGTGGCGCGATGACGCCGGAGGCGCTGGCGCCGGCATTCTGCGCGCGGCTCGACCACTGGCTCGACGTTCTGGCGTCGGGCGCCGCGCCGCTGCGCGCCGCCTGGATGCGTCGGGCGCACCCCGAAGGCACGGCGATCACCGTCGATGGCGGGCGGCGTTCGGGCATCTATGCCGGGCTCGACGATGACGGCGCGCTGCTCCTCCGTGAAGGCGACCGGGTCACCGCATTGCGCGGCGGTGACGTCGCCCTGATCTGATCGCGCAGCAGGGCCTTGGGCATGAAACTGGTCATCGACGCGGGCAACACCAACATCGTCTTCGCGGTGCATGACGGGTCGCGCTGGCGCGGTACCTGGCGCATCGCGACCGACGCGCAGCGCACGTCCGACGAATATGGCGTCTGGCTCACCGTCCTGCTTGACCGGGCCGGAATTGCCGCCGGGGGGATCGATGGCGCGGTGATCGGCACCGTGGTGCCGGCCGCGCTCTACCATCTGCGCCGGCTCTGCCGCGACTGGTTCAGCCTGGAGCCGCTGATCGCGCGTGCCGAACTCGACTGGGGCTTTGCGATCGAGATGGACAATCCGGCCGAAATCGGTGCGGATCGCCTTCTCAACGCGTTGGCTGCCCATCATGGCTACGGTGGCCCGCTCATCGTGATCGATTTCGGCACCGCGACGACGTTCGACGTGGTGAACGGCGACGGCGCCTATGTCGGCGGCGTGATCGCGCCGGGGATCAATCTCTCGGTCGAGGCGCTGCACCAGGCCGCGGCTCGCCTGCCGCGAATCGGCATCGGCCGGCCGCAGCTTGTGATCGGCAAGTCGACTATTCCCGCCATGCGCTCGGGCATCTATTGGGGATATGTGGGGCTGGTCGAGGGACTCATCGCGCGGATCGAGGCGGATTTCGGGGCGCCGATGAAAACGATCGCAACCGGGGGGCTTGCGCCGCTGATCGCCGAGGGCACGTCCCGGATCGAACACACCGACCCCGACCTCACGCTCGAGGGGCTGCGCCTGCTGGCCCTGCGCAACCCGGCCCCCGTGCTGCGCCCGCGCGAGGCCGAACACGAATGAACGAGAACGAAGCGACTGAAAACAAGGTGACTTCATGAACGAGATCAGCAAGGGGCTGAGTTTCACCCCGCTCGGCGGCACCGGCGAGATCGGCATGAACCTGAACGTCTACGGGCTGGATGGTGATCTGCTGGTGGTCGATTGCGGCATGGGCTTCGCCGGACCAGAGGCGCCCGAAGCGGAGTTGCTGGTGCCCGACCCGGCGTTTCTGGCTGCCAACCGGGACCGCATCGCCGGCCTGGTTATCACCCATGCGCACGAAGACCATATCGGCGGCATTGCGCGGATCTGGGACGCGCTGCGCTGCCCGGTCTACGCAACGCCCTTCGCCGCGGCGCTGATCCGCTACCGGCTCGGCGAGGCCGGGCTGCTGCGCAGCGTGCGCATCACCGAAATCCAGCCTGGCGCGGCCTTCGAGGTTGGCCCCTTTGCGCTGCGCTATATCCGCATGTCGCACTCAACGCCGGAGTCGCAGGCACTCGTCCTCACCACGAAATACGGCACCGTGCTGCATACGGGTGACTGGAAACTCGATCCGGAGCCGCTGATCGGCCCACCGACCGACGAGGCGGCGCTCGAGGCGCTGGGCGATGCGGGCGTGCTGGCGATGATCTGCGATTCGACCAATGCGCTGGTCGAGGGACATTCCGGCTCGGAAGCGACCGTGCGACGCAGCCTGACGAGCCTGATCGCGGGGCTGCGCGGTCGCATCGTCGTCACCTGTTTCGCGAGCAACATCGCCCGGATCGATACGGTGGTGAAGGCCGCCGCCGCCGCCGGCCGGCATGTCGCGCTGGTGGGACGCAGCCTCGGCAAATATGTCGAGGCGGCGCAGGAAGCGGGCTATCTCGCCGACCTGCCGGATTTCGTTCCCGAGGACGAGGTCGGCGCCATTCCGGATGACAGCCTGCTGATCCTCGCCACCGGCAGCCAGGGCGAGAAGCGCTCGGCGCTGGCGCGGATCGCCGCCGATACGCATCGCAACGTCGCGCTGGGCGAGGGCGATACCGTGATCTTCTCCGCCCGCGTGATCCCCGGCAACGAACGGGCGATCGGCGCGGTGCAGGACGAGTTGGTCCGCGCCGGCGTGAACGTGATGACCGACGACGATCACATGGTGCATGTCTCCGGCCATCCGGCCCGCGACGAACTGCGCCGGCTCTACCGTCTGGTCCGTCCGAAATATCTGGTGCCGACCCATGGCGAATGGCGCCACATGGCGGCGCAGGCCGATCTGGCCGAGGCGGCCGGCATCAGCACGCTCCTTCTGGAGGATGGCGATGTGCTGCGCCTCGCGCCCGAACCGCCGCAGGTGGTCGACAGCGTTCCGGTCGGCCGGCTCGCGGTGGACGGAGACCGGCTGGTTCCGATGCAGGGCGGCGTAATGGCCGCGCGACGGCGGATGATGCTCAACGGCGTCGTGGTTGCCAGCATCGCGGTCGACCGCGCCGGCAAGGTGAAGGGCGGGGCGCAGATCGCCGCGCCAGGCCTGTTCGAAGCCGATGATCATGCGCTCGGCGCGCTGGCCGAAGACTTTGTCGCAACCTTCGAGGACCTGCCGGCCAACCTGCGGACCGACCGGAATGCGGTGAAGGAGGCAGCGCAAACGGCCCTGCGCCGCGCGCTCGGGCGGCGTTTCGGCAAACGGCCGATGGTCGAGGTGCATGTCCTGCACATATGATGGTTATTTTATAGTCAAATGTTCTTTTTCATTTCGATACAGATGAAAACTTTAGCAATATATGTCCAAATCCGTCATTTTCTTGTGCATAGGCGCGTGAATTCGCTTTACGCCCGGCATGCCGCAATGCAGTATCGTGTGCAGAGCGGAGATTGGTTCTTCGCTCTGCCGTGTGACTGGCGTTTCCTCCCTGAACTTGGCCCGCTGGCCCTGTGGCCGGCGGGTTTTTTTCCGTCCATGATCGGCCGCCGATGATGGGACGCCGCGAACTGACCGATCTGACCTCGTGCCGCGCGCTCTTCGCGCTCTGGGTCTTTGCCTATCACGTCAATCTGCAGGTGGAGTACGCGCACTGGCTCGGCCCGTTCGCGCCGGTCGTGGAACACGGTTATCTCGGCGTCGACGGTTTTTTCATTCTCTCCGGTCTGATTCTCACTCGGGTTGACGCCGACACGCCCTTCACCGTGCGCGGGGCCTTGCGGTTCTGGGGAAAGCGGCTGGCGCGGATCTATCCGGTGCATATCGCGGTAATCGCGCTGCTCGGCGGGCTGTTCCTTGCCGGTATCGCGGCCGGCATCCCCCCGCGCGAGCCGGCCCGCTTCGCGGGCTTCGCACTGCTCTGCCATCTCGCCCTCGTTCAGGGCTGGGGGACGCTTGATCACTGGGCGTGGAACTATCCCTCCTGGTCGATCAGCAGCGAATGGGCCGGTTATCTGCTGTTTCCGCTGCTGATCGCGTGCTACCGCGTCTTCTACAAGGGGGCGCTGGCGATCTCTCTGCCGCTCTGTTTCAGCATTCTCGCCACGGTCGCCGATATCCATGGCGGGCTGAACCTGACCTTCGGCGGCTCGTTGCTGCGCTTCTTTCCGGAATTCATCGCCGGAATGGCGACAACGGCGTTCATCCCCTTCATCGCCGACGAGGCGCCGAACCGCATCATCGCGCTTGCCGGCGCAGCGTTGGCGGTCGCCTTCGCCGCGACCGGGCACGACGCGATGACCGTGCTCGGCCTCTGGCTGATGCTTTATGGCCTCGCCATGCAGGGAGATGCCGAACGGCCGGCGAGCATCGGCGCCATCCGCCCGCTGCGCGCCATGGGCGTGATCTCCTATGCGTTCTACATGAGTTTTGCGCCGGCCGAACTCCTCACCACGCAGTTTTTCCGGCATCTGGGCATCGCGCGCGCGGCCGCGCCGCTGGCGGTCGCCTTCATGCTTGCGGCGCTCACGCTCGGCCTTGCCATGCTGCTGCACGTGCTCATCGAGAAGCCCGCGCGCATCGCCCTCAACCGCCGCTTCGATCCGTCCCGCGCCGCGGCTCTGGCCGCGGGCAGCGTGGCGCTGTAATCAGGCGACCGACCCAACCGATCAGGACCCATCATGCGCCTTTCCCGCTCGCTCATTCCCACCCTCAAGGAAACGCCCGCCGAAGCGCAGATCGTCTCGCACCGGCTGATGCTGCGCGCCGGGCTGATCCGCCAGCAATCGGCCGGAATCTACGCCTGGCTGCCGGCGGGGCTGCGGGTGCTGCACAACATCGCCAATATCGTCCGCGAGGAACAGGCGCGCGCCGGCTCCCAGGAAATCCTGATGCCGACGATCCAGTCCGCCGAGCTATGGCGCGAAAGCGGGCGCTACGACGCTTATGGCCCGGAAATGCTGCGCATCCGCGACCGTCATGATCGCGAGATGCTCTACGGCCCGACCAACGAGGAAATGCTCACCGCGATCATGCGCGATTCGGTGCAGTCCTACCGCGACCTGCCGCAGATGCTCTACCAGATCCAGTGGAAATTCCGCGACGAGGTCCGCCCGCGCTTCGGCGTGCTGCGCGGCCGCGAATTCTACATGAAGGACGGCTACAGCTTCGATCTCGACTATGAAGGCGCGGTCGAAAGCTATCGGCGGATGATGCTGGCCTATATGCGCACCTTCAAGCGCATGGGCGTGCGCGCGGTGCCGATGCGCGCCGATACCGGCCCGATCGGCGGCAATCTTTCGCACGAATTCCACATTCTGGCGCCGACCGGCGAGAGCGGCGTGTTCTACGATTCGAGCTTCGAGACGATCGAACTCGGCGACGATGCCTACGACTACGAGGCCCGCGCCGATCTCGACGCGTTTTTCGACCGCATGACCTCGCTTTACGCCGCGACCGACGAGAAGCACGACGAGGCCGCCTGGGCGAAGGTGCCCGAGGATCGCCGCCGCGAGGGCAGGGGGATCGAGGTCGGCCAGATCTTCTATTTCGGCACCAAATACAGCCAGGCGATGAATTTCACCGTGGTCGGGCCGGACGGTGCGCGCCTGCACCCCGAAATGGGCAGCTACGGCATCGGCGTCTCGCGGTTGACCGGCGCGATCATCGAGGCGAGCCATGACGAAGCGGGGATCATCTGGCCCAACGCGATCGCGCCGTTCCGTGCCTCGATCCTCAACCTCCGCCAGGGCGATCAGGTGACCGACGCGCTGTGCGAGCGGATCTACGACGCCCTCGGCCGCGATGCGCTCTATGACGACCGCGAGGCCCGCGCCGGCGAGAAATTCGCCGATGCCGACCTGATGGGCCATCCTTGGCAGGTCATCGTCGGCCCGCGCGGCGCGGCGAAGGGCCAGGTCGAGCTCAAGCACCGCCGCACCGGCGAGCGCGCCGAACTCGACATCGAGTCGGCACTCGCGAAAGTGCGCGTCTGATGTTCTCCGCCTTCGAGCGCCGGGTCGCCTTCCGTTACCTGCGCGCCCGCAAGGGTGAGCGGTTCGTCTCGATCATCGCCATCTTCTCGCTGGTCGGCATCGCCCTCGGGGTGGCGACGCTGATCATCGTGATGAGCGTGATGAACGGATTCCGCCAGGAATTGCTGGCGCAGATCCTCGGCCTCAACGGCGATATCGGTGTCTACGGCGCCGGCCACAACATCACCCAATACGACGCCGCGGCCGGGCGGCTCGAAAAGATCCCGGGCGTGATCAGCGCCATCCCGATCGTGCAGGGCGAGGTGCTGATGACCGGGCCGCATGGCGGCGCGATCGGCGGGGTGGCGCGGGGCATCCAGCCGGACGGGCTGGCAAAGCTGCGGACCGTTTCGCGGCATATCGTCGCCGGCTCACTGAAGGATTTCACCGGCCGCAACATCGCGGTCGGCGCCGGCGTGGCCAGCCAGCTCGGCATTTCGCTCGGCGGCACCATCACCCTCGTGCTGCCGCAGGGCGATGCCACCATCATCGGCACCATTCCGCGCATCCAGAGCTTTCATGTCAGCGCGATCTTCCGCACCGGCATGGCGCAATACGATTCGAGCTTCGTGTTCCTGCCGCTCACCTCGGCGCAGACGCTGTTCCGCGCAAAGGATGCCGCGACGCAGATCCAGCTTTTCGTGAAAAACCCCGACAATACCGGCCCGATCAAGGCGGCCATCCCGAAGGTGATGGGCAGCGCGCCAGTCAACGTGGTGGACTGGCAGGACAGCAACAACGCCTTCTTCGCGGCGGTCAATGTCGAGCGGAACGTGATGTTCCTGATCCTCACGCTGATCATCGTCGTTGCCGTGTTCAACGTTGTGTCCTCGATGATCATGATGGTGAAGGACAAGACCGCCGATATCGCCATCCTGCGCACGATGGGGGCGACCTCGGGCTCGATCATGCGGATCTTCTTCATGGTCGGCGCCTCGGTCGGCGTGATCGGCACGATCGCGGGCTTCGGCCTCGGCGTCGTCTTCTGCGCGCATATCGAGCAGATCCGGCAGTTCGTGCAGGGGCTGACCGGCACGCAGCTCTTCAACCCCACGGTCTATTACCTTGAATCCCTGCCGGCGAAGCTGGTCTGGAGCCAGGTGATCGAGGTCGTGGTGATCGCCATCGGCCTGTCCTTCGTCGCCACGCTCTATCCAAGCTGGCGGGCGGCGCGAACCGATCCGGTGGAGGCGCTGCGCCATGAGTGAGGTTCTGAAACTCGAAGGTGTTGTTCGCACCTTTCACAGCGAGGGCGAGGATCTGCACATCCTGCGCGGCGCCGATCTCTCGCTGCGCAGCGGCGAGATCGTCGCGCTGGTCGCCCCCTCCGGTTCCGGCAAATCCACCCTGCTCCATCTCGCCGGGCTTCTCGAAAAGCCGGATGGCGGCACCATCCGCATCGGCGGGATCGATACCGCGCGCCTTTCAGATTCCGAAAAGACCACGCTGCGCCTTAATGAAATCGGCTTCGTCTACCAGGCACATCATCTGCTGGCCGAATTCACGGCACTGGAAAACGCAGCCCTGCCGCAGCTCATCGCCGGAAGCACCCGCAAGGATGCCGAGGCCCGCGCCGCCCATCTGCTCGATGCGTTCGGCCTCGCCGCGCGCGCGCATCATCTGCCCGGCAAGCTCTCGGGCGGCGAGCGTCAGCGCGTTGCCATCGCGCGCGCCATGGCGAACGCGCCGAAGCTCCTGCTCGCCGACGAACCGACCGGCAATCTCGACGTCGCCACCGCCGATCTCGTGTTTGCCGAATTGCTGCGGGTAGTGCGGCACGAAAACATCGCGGCGCTGATCGCCACCCACAACCCCGATCTTGCCGCGCGCATGGATCGCGTGGTCATGCTGCGCGATGGCCATCTCGTGGATGGCTGAACAACAAGGGGAGACTCCGTCGATGGCAGAACTCGACAGTAGCGCCGCCACAGCGCTTGAACTCATCCGTGCCGCGGGCCGCCCGCCGGCCGACCAGCTGAGCCCGGCCGAAGCGCGGATCGGCTATCTGCAGGCGCGCGGCGCCCTTTCGCCGCAGCCGCCAGCGATCACGCATGTGCGCGATCTTGACGCCCAGGGCCGCAACGGCGCCATTCCGCTTCGCCTTTATCGCGATGGGGATGATGAAGCGGCGCGCGGCTGTCTCGTCTATTTCCATGGTGGTGGCTGGGTGATCGGTGATCGCGACACGCATGATGTCGTCTGCCGGCAGATCGCGCAGCGCAGCCGCGCGGTGGTGATTTCCGTCGATTACCGGCTCGGCCCCGAGCACAAATTCCCCGCCGCCGTCGAGGATGCGATCGACGCCACCGCCTGGGTCGCCAAACACGCCGATGAACTCGGCATCGATGCGAAGCGCCTCGCCGTCGGCGGCGACAGCGCGGGCGGCAACCTCGCCGCCGTCATCGCGATCGATGCGCGCGACAATGCCGGCCCCGCCATCGCGATGCAGGCGCTGGTCTATCCCTCGACCGACATGCTCGGCTCGACCGAAAGTCACGAGGCCTTCGCCGAGAACTATATGCTGACGAAGTCTATGATGACCTATTTCCGCGCCCACTACCTGCGCTCGGCGGATGACAAGGCGGACTGGCGCGCCTCGCCGATGCGCGCTGCGCGGCATGACGGGCTGCCGCCGGCCCTGGTCATCACCGCCGGCTTCGATCCGCTGCGCGACGAGGGCGAGGCCTATGCGCGGCGGCTCGCGGAACGCGGCGTTGCGGTCACGCTGCGGCGCTTTCCGGGGCAGATCCACGGCTTCCTGACGATGGGCCGGGTGATTCCCGAAGCCGGCGAGGCGGTTGACGAAATCGTCGCGACGATGGCGGCCCGTGGCGTCTGACGGAACCGAGAGGCCGCGCGGACGCTGGCGCGGCCTCGTCTTCCGCGGCTACGACATCGCGGTGGACGCGGTGATCCTCGGCGTCATCCCGCTGATGCTCGTCGCCCTCGCCTTCGCCTTTCTCGAGGCGGTTGCCAGCACGATCCATCTCTTTCCGGATTTCCGGCCACAGACGATGGACACCTTCACCCTGCGGGTGCTGGTGGAGCAGATTCTCGACGTCGTCATCCTCATCGAGCTGTTCAACACCTTCATGGATTATGCCCGCACGAGGCGCATCCGGCTGTCGACGCTGCTCGACGTGACGATCGTCTTTTCCCTCCGTGAGGTGCTGATCAAGCTCTACGGCCAGAAATTCTCGGCGGAAGACATCATCACGCTGGTCGTCGTCATCATCGTGCTGGTCATCGCGCGCAGCATCACGATGAGGTTTTCCCCTCATCCGCCGTCTCGCGCCTGAGTTCGAGGTCGAGCCATTCGGCCTCGAGCGCGGCGAGCCGCTCCTGGAGTCCGCCTACCGTTTCACTGGCCTTGCGGAACCCATCGGCATCGCGGGTGAAGAAATCGGGGTCGGCGAGGCGGGCCTCGTGCCGGGCGATGCCGGCCTGAAGCGTTTCCATCTCGCTTTCGAGTTCCTTGAGCCGGTGACGGTCGCGGAAGGAGAACGCCGAGGCCGCGGCCCTGGGTTTCGGCGGCGGCGCGGCCGGCTTGCGCGGCCCTGCCTCGCGCGTCTCGCGCGGGCCGCGCTGGGCCAGCATGTCCGCATAGCCGCCGGCATACTCCACCCATCGCCCGTCGCCCTCCGCCGCGAGCGTGGAGGTCGCGATGCGGTCGAGAAAGTCGCGGTCATGGCTGACCAGCAGCACCGTGCCGGCATAGTCCGACAGCATATCCTGCAGGATGTCGAGCGTTTCGAGATCGAGATCGTTGGTCGGTTCGTCGAGGATCAGCAGGTTCGACGGCCGTGCCATCGCGCAGGCCAGCAGCAGCCGGCCACGCTCGCCGCCCGACAGCGTGCCGACCGGCGTGCGCGCCTGTTCGGGGCGGAACAGGAAATCCTTCATGTAGCCGACGACATGGCGAAACTGCCCGCCGACCTCGACCATGTCGCTCCCCCCTCCGGTCAGCGTGTCGGCGAGGGTGCGGGCCGGGTCGAGGGCGGCGCGCTGCTGGTCAAGGGTCGCCACGGCAAGGTTGGTGCCCTGGGTGATCGTGCCTGAGTCCGGCTCGATCTGCCCGGTCAGCAGCCGCAGCAGGGTGGTCTTGCCGGCACCGTTCGGCCCGACGATGCCAAGCCGGTCGCCACGCAGTACCCGTAGCGTCAGGTCGCGGATCACGCAGCGCTCGCCGAATGTTTTCGAGACGTGCTCGGCATCGACGACGATCTTGCCGGAGAGTGCGGCGGCACTTGTCGTCACGTTCATCTCCCGCGCCTCGCGTCGCTCCTCGCGCTTGCGCGCGCGCAGGGCGGCGAGTTCGGCAACGCGGCGGACATTGCGCTTGCGCCGCGCCGTCACGCCATAGCGCATCCAGTCCTCCTCGCGCGCGATGGCGCGGGAGAGCTTCTGCGCGTCACGCTCCTCCTGCTCGAACACCTCGTCGCGCCAGGCTTCGAAATGCGAGAAGCCGCGATCGATCCGGCTGGTGCGGCCGCGATCGAGCCAGACGATGCTGCGCGTCACCGTCTCCAGCAGCCGCCGGTCATGGCTGATCAGCACGATGCCGGCGCGCGAGGCCTTCAACTCGGCCTCCAGCCATTCGATCGCCGGCAGGTCGAGATGGTTCGTCGGCTCGTCGAGCAGCAGCACATCGGGCTCCGGCGCCAGCACCTTGGCCAGCGCGGCCCGCCGCGCCTCGCCGCCGGAGAGGCGGGCGGTACTCTCGGCGCCGGTCAGCCCAAGCCGGTCGAGGCAGGCACGGGCGTGGTGCCCGTCCACTTCCGGATCGAGACCGTCGAACACGTAATCGAGCACGGTCGGGAAGCGGGTGAGGTCCGGCTCCTGCGGCAGGTAGCGCAGGGTGGCGCCAGGCTGCAGGAACCGCGTGCCGGAATCGGCCTCGGCGAGCCCCGCCGCGATCTTCAGCAGGGTGGACTTGCCCGATCCGTTCCGCCCGACGAGGCAGATCCGCTCGCCCGCGGCAATGCCGATTTCCGCCCCGTCGAGCAGCGGCGCGCCGCCGAGCGAGAGCCTTATGTCTTGCAGGTTGAGCAGGGGAGGAGCCATGCGCGCCTTGTGGCCAATCGCGGATCGCATGGCAAGCGAGCGCCGATCGGGGTATGAGAGCGCTGCCATGATCCGCCTGACCGAAATCCGTCTGCCGCTTGACCACACCCCCGACGCCCTGCGCGATGCGGTGCTCGCCCGCCTCGGCATTGGCGAGGCCGCGCTGCGGGGCTTCACCGTCTTCCGCCGCGCCGTCGATGCCCGCCGCAAGGCCGCGATCGTCCTCACCTACACGATCGATGTCGAGGCGGAGGACGAGGCGGGGCTTCTCGCCCGCCATGCTGCGAGCCGCCATGTCGGCCCGACGCCAGACATGACCTACCGGTTTCCGGACTCCCCTCCGCCGGCGCGCCGGCCCGTCGTCGTCGGCACCGGCCCCTGCGGCCTCTTCGCCGCCCTCATCCTCGCCCAGGCAGGGCTCCGCCCGCTGATCCTGGAACGCGGCAAGGTGGTGCGCGAGCGCACGAAGGATACCTGGGCGCTCTGGCGGCGCGGCGTGCTGACGCCCGAATCCAACGTCCAGTTCGGCGAGGGCGGGGCAGGGACGTTCTCCGACGGCAAGCTCTACAGCCAGATCAGCGATCCCAACCATCTCGGCCGCAAGGTGCTGACCGAATTCGTCGCCGCCGGCGCGCCGGAGGAAATCCTCTACGTCGCGCATCCGCATATCGGCACCTTCCGCCTCGTCGGCATGGTCGAGACCATGCGCGCGACGATCGAGCGGCTCGGCGGGGAATACCGCTTCGGCGCCAGGGTGACCGACCTTGCCATCGACACCACCGGCGCAGCCCGGCAGGTCCGCGGCGTGGTGCTGGACTCCGGCGAGACGATCGAGACCGACCACGTCATTCTCGCCATCGGCCATTCCTCTCGCGACACCTTCGCCATGCTGCGCGACCGCGGCGTGCATCTCGACAAGAAGCCCTTCGCCATCGGGTTCCGCATCGAGCATCCGCAATCGATGATCGATCGCGCCCGCTACGGCGATCATGCCGGCCACAAGCTGCTCGGCGCCGCCGACTACAAGCTGGTGCATCACGCGCGGAACGGCCGCAGCGCCTACAGCTTCTGCATGTGCCCCGGCGGCACCGTGGTCGCCGCCACGTCCGAGCCGGGCCGCGTGGTCACCAACGGCATGAGCCAGTATTCGCGCAACGAGCGCAATGCCAATGCCGGGATCGTGGTCGGGATATCGCCGGAGGATTTTCCGGGCGACGTTCTGGCCGGCGTCGAACTGCAGCGCCGCCTCGAAGAAGCGGCCTATGTGGCGGGCGGGTCGAGCTACAACGCGCCCGGACAACTGGTCGGTGATTTTCTCGCCGGCCGCGCCTCGACGGATTTCGGCGCCGTGATCCCGTCCTACCGCCCCGGCGTCACCCTCACCGATCTTTCGCAGTCACTCCCGGACTACGCCATCGAGGCGATCCGCGAGGCGCTGCCGGCATTCGGGCGGAAAATCAAGGGCTTCGATCGCGAGGATGCGGTGCTGACAGGTGTCGAAACCCGCACCTCGGCACCGATCCGCATCACCCGCGGGGCGGATGGGCAGAGCCTGAACACGCGCGGTCTGTTCCCCGCCGGCGAGGGTGCGGGCTATGCCGGTGGCATTCTCTCGGCGGGGGTCGATGGCATCCGCGCCGCCGAGGCCGTTGCCCGCAGCCTCGCCGCCTAATCGCGGAGCGAAACAATCACCGGCACATGGTCGGAAGGCTGCGGCTTGTCCCGCTCCTCGCGTGCGACGCGCACCGTGTCGAGCCGCTCCGCCACGCGCGGCGAGAGCAACGCATGGTCGATCCGCAGCCCCCGGTCGCGCTGCCAGGCGCCGGCCTGATAGTCCCAGAACGTATAGAGCGTTTCATCCGGATGGAGCGCCCGCAGCGCATCGGTCAGGCCGAGCCAGATTAGTGCGCGGAACGCCGCCCGGCTTTCCGGCCGCACCAGCGCGTCATCCGCCGGCAGCGCGCCTTTGGCCAGATCCGCATCGGTGGGGCAGACATTGTAATCGCCGGCCAGGATGAAGTCGCGGTCATGATCCAGCAGCGAGGCGGCATGCCGGCGCAGCTTCTCCATCCAGTCGAGCTTGGCCGCGAAGCCGTCGCCGCCGCCGGAATTGCCGTTCGGCAGGTAGAGATTGCCAACCAGCAGGCCGCCGGCCTCGATCTCGATGAACCGCGCCGCCGCGTCTTCCTCCTCGCCGGGCAGGCGCCGGTGGGTCACCGTCACCGCCCCGCGCGAGAGCACCGCGACGCCGTTATACGCCCTCTGCCCGACGACCTCGGCGCGGTATCCCTCCGCCTCGAAGGCGGCAGCCGGAAACTGCTGAGTCTCGCACTTGATTTCCTGCAGCAGCAGCAGATCGGGCTGCTCGCGCTTGAGAAAATCCGCGATCAGCCCGGCCCGCGTGCGTGCCGAATTGACGTTCCAGGTCGCGATTCGCACGCCGCGCTCAGTCGACCGAGAAGGACGAGCCGCAGCCGCAGGACGAGGTCGCGTTCGGGTTGCCCACGGCGAAATAGGCACCCATCAGCGTGTCCTTGAAATCGAGTTCGGCGCCGTCCAGCAGGTCGAGGCTCGCAGGATCGACGACCACTTTCGCGCCGCCACGCTCGAACACCACGTCATCGGCCGCCATCTCGCGGGTGAGGTCGAACCTGTATTGAAACCCGTTGCAGCCGCCCGCCAGAACCTCGACCCGCAGGGCCGCGTCGGGGCTTTCCGCCGCCACGATGGCGGCGATCCGCGCCGCCGCCGCCTCACTGATCCGGAACCGGTCCATCGTCTCGCTCATGAGGCTGAATATAAGCGCTCATCCGCCGGATCGCCAGCGTCGCTTGGACAAGCCTGCGCTCTCCTAGTAAGCCGGGGCCATGTCACTCGCCCCCTACGCTGCCCGCGCCGAGGCCTCGCGCGGCCGCCAGCATCCCGAGCCCGAAAGCGCGACCCGTTCCCCCTTCGCGCGCGACCGCGACCGTGTGCTCCATTCGGCCGCCTTCCGCACATTGCAATACAAGACCCAGGTCTTCGTGATCCACGAGGGCGACTTCTACCGCACCCGGCTGACCCACAGCCTCGAAGTGGCGCAGATCGCCCGCAGCATCGCCCGTGGCCTCGGGCTCGACGAGGATCTGACCGAAACCCTCGCCCTCGCGCACGATCTCGGCCACCCGCCCTTCGGCCATGCCGGCGAGGCCGGGCTGAACGATGCGCTCGGCGAGCATGGCGGCTTCGACCACAACGCCCAGAGCCTGCGCACCGTCACCCTGCTGGAACGCCGCTATGCCGGGTTCGACGGGCTGAACCTCACCTGGGAATCGCTGGAGGGGCTGGCCAAGCATAACGGCCCGCTGACCGCGCCACCCGCCTATATCGCCGCCTTCGATGCCGCCTATCCGCTCGATCTCGCCCGCCAGGCCTCGGCCGAGGCGCAGGTCGCCGCCCTTGCGGACGACATCGCCTATCATGCCCACGACATCGACGACGGGCTGCGCGCCGGCCTGTTCACGCCGGACGATCTCGCCGCCGTGCCGATCATCGGTGCCACCCTGGCGGAGGCTCGCGCTCTGACGGCCGATCCAGTCCGCATCCGTGCCCATGCCGTGCGGCAGATGATCGGCGTGTTGGTCAGCGGCGCGCTGGCCGAGAGCCGCCGCCGGCTGGCTGCCCTCGCGCCCGCCGATTCCGATGCGGTGCGCGCCTGCCCGGACGCGGTGATCGGCTTCGCGCCGGAGCTTGCCGCGGAGAATGCCGAAATCCGCCGCTTCCTCTACGCGCGGATGTATCGCCAATGGCGCGTCAACCGCATGACCCACAAGGTCGAGCTCGTGGTGCGCGACATGGCCCGCCTGCTGCTCGCCCGGCCGGACCTGCTGCCCGATGACTGGCGCAACGCCGCCGGCGCGCCGCGCAGCATGACGGCGGCCGAGGCGGTGCGCGACTATATCGCCGGCATGACCGACCGCGCCGCGCTCGACGAGCATCGCCGCCTGACCGACCCCCATTCTCCCGCCTGAGGTTTCCGCATGTCCCACAACATCTTCACTGCCCTGCGCCGGCTGATCCTTGCCGAAATGGCGCGCCTGTTCCCGGCCCTCGATGCGGAAGTGCAGGCGCGGATCGAGGTATCGCCGACACGAGAGGCAGCGCATGGCGACATGGCGACCAATGCCGCGCTGATCGCCGCCAAGCCGCTCGGCCGTCCGCCGCGCGAGATCGCCACCGCCCTCGCCGCAGCACTTTCGGCCCTGCCGGATATCGCGAAGGCCGAGCCGGCCGGGCCGGGCTTCGTCAACCTCACTCTGGCCGATCCGGTCTGGCACGCCGAGATCGCCGCCATCCTGCGCGCCGGCGAAGCCTTCGGCGCGAGCGCGATGGGGCAGGGGCGGCGGGTCAATGTCGAATACGTCTCCGCCAACCCGACCGGCCCGCTCACCGTCGGCCATTGCCGCGGCGCCGTGGTGGGCGACGCGCTGGCCTCGCTGCTGGCCAAGGCCGGGTATGACGTGACCCGCGAATACTACATCAATGATGCCGGCGCGCAGGTCACCGCACTCGCCTGGTCGGTCTACTGGCGCTATTTGCAGGCCCTCGGCACGCAGCTCACCGAGCACGATTTCGCGGCGGCCACGCCGACCGGCCTGCAATATCCGGGTGATTACCTGATCCCGGTGGCCGAGGCGCTGGTCGCCGCCCATGGCGACGCGCTTGCCGGCCCCGGCCTGTCCATCGCCCCCGCCGAGGCCTGGCTCGACACGGTCCGCCGCCACGCGATCGAGTCGATGATGGCGCTGATCCGCGAGGATCTCGCCGCCCTCAACGTCCGCCAGGACGTCTTCACCAGCGAAGCGGCGCTGATCGCCGCAGGCGGCGTCGAGCGCGCCGAGGCGATCCTGCGCGGCCAGGACCTGCTCTATGAAGGCGTGCTGGAGCCGCCCAAGGGCAAGACGCCGGAGGACTGGGAGCCACGCGAGCAGACGCTGTTCCGCGCCACCGGCTTCGGCGACGATGTCGACCGCCCGGTTCGCAAGTCGGACGGCTCGAATACCTATTTCTTCAACGACATCGCCAACCACGCTGACAAGATGGCCCGCGGTTTCGACACGATGATCGATGTCTGGGGCGCCGATCACGGCGGCTACGTCAAGCGGATGCAGGCGGCGGTGAAGGCGCTCGCCGCCGGGCGCGACGCCTCGCTCGACATCGTGCTCTGCCAGATCGTCCGCGTCATGAAGGACGGCACGCCAATGCGCATGTCGAAACGCGCCGGCACCTATATCGAGCTGCGCGACCTCATCGACGCGGTCGGGCCGGATGTCGTCCGCTTCATCATGCTGATGCGCAAGTCCGACGCGCAGATGGAGTTCGACCTCGATGCCGCGGTGGCGCAGACACGGGAAAACCCGGTCTTCTACGTGCAGTATGCCCATGCCCGCTGCCGCTCGGTGCTGCGCGCCGCGGCCGAGATGCCCGAACTCGGCGACACCGTCGATGCCGCCCTCGCGGAGGCCGCGCTCGCCAGCCTGACCGCGCCCGAGGAACTGGCGCTGGTCCGCCGCCTCGCCGCCTGGCCACGCCTCGTCGAATCCGCCGCCCAGGCGCGCGAGCCGCACCGAATCGGATTTTTCCTGTATGATCTGGCGGGCGACTTCCATGCGCTGTGGAATGCCGGCCGCGCCGATGCCACGCTGCGGTTCATCCAGGCCGATGCCGTCGAAGCCAGCCGGGCGCGGCTCGCGCTGGTGGCGGCGACCGCGGTGGTCATCCGCTCCGGCCTTGCGGTGATGGGGGTCGCCCCGGTCGAGGAGATGCGCTGAGCGGCGCCGGCTGCCCGGAGAGATGATGGACCGACAGGATTACGACGACGAGATCGACATTCCGCCCTATGCCGTGCGGCGTCCGCCCACGCGCGGGTTCGATCCGGAAATGCGCCGGATCGCGCTCATCGCCGGCGGGTTCGCAGGGGCGATCGTCCTTGTCGCGCTGATCTGGGGCGGTGTGCATCCGCGCCTCGGCCCGCCGCCGGTGATCAAGCCGCCGCCGGGGCCGATGCGCACGGCACCCGCCAATCCCGGCGGCCTGCAGGTGCCTGGGGCTAACGAGCAGATCATGTCCGGCACCACGGCCTCGGGGCCGCCCCGGCTCGCACCGCCGCCGCCCCAGCCGGATTTCTCCAAGCTCGCCGCCGAGGCGAACTCGGCGCAGCCCAAGCCGAAGATGCCCACAGCCGCCGCCGTGCAGACCCAACCGCCCGGTGCGGGCCCGGTGACAACCCTGCCGCCGCCGCCCGTGCTGCCGCCATCCGCAGCAGCCCCGGCATCCGGCGCATCGGCCTCCGCCTCGGCCGCGCCGGCGGCACCGGCCACGACGCCAGCCACGGCCGCAGCCGCCGCGCCCAACCCGCAGGTCGGCAAGGCCATGCCCACGATCATCCCGCCCACGCAAGCCGCGAGTGCCGGACCGCATGACATCCAGCTCGGCGCCCTCGTCTCGATGGCGAAAGCCAATGAGGCCTGGCAGATCCTGCTTGCCCGCGTGCCCGACCTGCTGGCCGGGCGCACCCCCGTCGTTGTGCCGGGCACGGTGAACGGGCAGACCTTCTACCGGC
>NZ_JFHO01000031.1:0-106102 GCF_000724705.2 Acidiphilium sp. JA12-A1 | reverse complement strand
ATGGCSGCATAGCGTTCGACGCGGGTGACGACCGGCTTGATCGGCGGCAGATCGATCTTGTCGTAGCGCTGCGCGAGGCGCTGATCCGCGTCAGTCAGCCCGGCACGGCAGTGCTGGCAATGCGCCGCCTTCGCGATCACCGTCTGATCGGGGTTCTCGGCAAGCAAGCGACCGCCACCCTCACGGCCGAGACTGCCTTTGCGGGGCCCCTTGCGCGGACTTTTCTCGGGCCGGTTTGGCTTCTGCCCGCGCGATGGCGGCAGGCTCGAATTGTCCGGCCGCTTCGGCGGTTCGTTTAGCCGCGCCTCCAACTCCGCAATCCGGCGTTCCGCATCCGAAAGCCGGATTGCCAGTTCCGCGTTCCTGCGCTCGGATGATTGCAACGCGTCCCATAGCGCGCGGATCAGCGCGTCTTTCTCAGCGTGCGATAGGAGAGACAGGTCAGGAAGCTCGTTCACGCCTCCCGTCGAATCGTATCCGCCGTGGTCACGTCAATTCACAATCGATTCAACTTATCGACGGACCAGGATGAGCAGATACTTTTACTTTTTTAATTATTTCAACTTTTTTGAAAAATTCTCGAAAATTAAAAAATTTTCATTGACCCGTCATTTTTCGGGTTGTATAAACTGATTAGATCAACTGGAGGTTGATATGCGGCTTCTCATTTTTGGTAAAACGTTCGACAGGCACGACAGCCTGAACAGCTTCATCAAGTCGAAACTCGCCGTCATCGACGAGACGGCAGACGTCGACGAAGCGGTCGATCTCACCCATCATTACGAATATGAAGCGGTGGTGATGCGGGTCTTCGATACCTACAGGATCGAGTTCGACCTGATCCGCCGCCTGCGGAAATCCGGATTTCGCGCCCCGATCGTGGCGGTCGCCAACACGCTGGCCGAGTCCGCCCGCCTGCATATTCTTGAGGCCGGGGTCGACGATCTCATCGTCGGCGCTCCCTCATACGAGGAAACGTTCCTGCGCATCCAGAATCATATACGCAGGAACCGGGGCTTCCAGGACTCTTCGCTTTCCGTTGGCAATATCGAGGTCAACATGAATGCGAAGAAGGTCTTTGTCGGCGCCCGCGAAGTCGCCGTCACGAAGAAGGAGTATCAGATCATCGAACTCCTCGCGCTGCGCAAGGGCTGCGTTCTGAGCAAGGAAGCGATCCTCGATCATCTGTACGGCGGCCTCGACGAACCGAACGCCAAGATCATCGACGTGTTCATCTGCAAGATCCGCAAGAAGCTGCTTGCCGCAGACGGCCAGGACGTGCTCGTCACCAACTGGGGACGCGGCTATATGATGGCCGACCAGCGCCCCCAGAACATGGTTCAGACGGTGACCGCGCCGGGCATCCAAGCCAGGATCAAGACGACTGCAAGCCTTGCAGTCGCTTGACCCTCGAACCCGGGATCTCGCGGCACCTCACTGACCGAAGGCAGCAACGGATGCGGCGATTGGCGCGACCGGCCTGCCCTGGCTTCGGTGACCGGCATTTCCCGAATTCATTTCGGTATCATTACCAGGTCTGATGATGGTGATGGTGGTGATGATGGTGGTGATGATGCTCATCGGCCTGCTGGATCCGGGCGCCACCCTGCTCCGCGCGCTGGCGGGCGAGCGCCGCATCGTGCTCGCGAAGCATGACGGAGGCATTGGGGACCGGGCCGAGAAGTTCGGCATAGGACGCCGCTTCAAAGCGGGGCGCCGGGGGAAGCGACGCGGCGGAACTCATCACCGGGGCGGCGATAGCGGCCCCGACCACTGCGCCGAGAATACAGATTGTGGTCTTTTCCATCTTCGCTCTCCTTTCGATTGGCGAGACACAGGAAAGAGATTGACCGTGGCGTTTCTGTGACGCTGAATTTGTTTGAAACTTTACAATTTCTTTACCCTGCCAAGGTCATGACCCGGATCATGCGGGCTTCGGAGCAGATCGGCACGCGCGGATCATCGTCCGGGATGTCGCGTGACGCCTTTCGGCCCGGGAGCGCTTTTTCGAGGGCGTGACTTCAGTCACGGCGTCAATCATTCGCGCAACATGTCATGTAATTGTCGTGTATCCGCGCAGTAATCCGATCGCGGCCATGTGCCGGCGAATTCCCCGGCGCGGCGTCATCGGCAGGTCAGGTCGGCGGACCGGCGATCCCGGCCTGATGTCTGGTTCCCGATTCGTCGACTCACAGTCATTTAGGGCCGATTGGTGAGACGCATCGGTAGACGAGGCCGATACTCGCAGTCCGCATCGAATTCACCGGCACCGCATTGCACAATCGGGACCGATGGATGCTTCAGGACGATCGATCAAGCACAATTTTCGATGATCACAATTGAATTTTTACTTTTGTTTCATGATATTTTTATTTGATTTGTTCATTCAAAAATAGTTTTGAACGTTTATAGAATAACGATAAAATATTACAAATACGTTTTATTCAATTTGATGATCCGATTATTAAATATTTTATGATCATATTTTTGACACAAATTGGCGACGATTGCGCCATATCCGCTCCTTGTCTTGGCAGCCATGGACGGACATTCAAAAGACCCACAGTCTCGACACATGCCCTGCCCAGATCGGCCCGGTCATGGGCTGCCCGCCCGCTTCCAGCCCGCACGCTGGGCTGCCGGACTGGCGCTGGCGCTGCCACTCTGCTGCCAACCCGCTCAGGCGCGCCTCGAACACCGCCAGAGCGAGGTCCGGTCCGGGGCAGGCATTCCCGCGACGGCGATTTCCCATCCGCTGGCCTGGTATGACCGCGATCGGGCCCCGATCGTCCTGAAGGGACGCTCGGCTTCGGGCGACATCACGTTCCAGGTGGCCGATCATCGGGAGGTTTCGGCCGCCGAGCTGCATCTTCTCGGCACCAATTCCGCATCGCTGATCGGTGGCGCCTCGCAATTGCTGGTGCTGCTGAACGGCTCGCCGCTGAAGCAGATCCCGCTCGACGGCTCGTCGCCGACGATCGACCGGACCATCGGCATTCCACCCGGCGATCTGCGGGATGGAACGAACCAGCTCACCCTGTCGGTCACGCAAAAGGCGGCGCAGGGCTGCGAGGCGTTCGATGACCCCGCGCTGTGGACACGGATTTCGCCGAAGTCGCAACTGTCGATGAGCTACCGGCGGGACTCGGTTCCCCTCACCCTCGCCAGCCTGAAGTCGAGCTTCATGTCGTGGCAGCCGGATACGTCCCACATATTCGTCCTCTACGATCCCGCGCTCGCGCGCGCGCCGGAACCGATCATGGCGATCGCGCGGTCGGTGGCGCGGGCCGACGCGATGCGCGCGGTGTCCTTCGTCGCGCGGCCGCTCGACCGGGTCGGCAAGGCCGTGGCGCAGACATCGGCCGCGACCGTGATCATCCTCAAGCTGGAGAACGGAGCGGCCGCCGGCAGCGGGCTCGACGCCGCGACGCTGTCGATCGCCCGCAATCCGGTCGGTGGGGTCGTGATGACCATTGCCGCGGAAACGCCCCGCGCCCTTACCGGCGCGGCCCGGCTGATCGGGCGGCCCGGAACGGTCTGGCCGAACGAACAGAGCGCCGTCATCCGCATTCCGGCCGCCACCGGCCACGCGCAGAGCCCGCACGCGCCGGCAGCCAGCCCGACCGATATCAGCTTCCGCGCCACCGGCCTGCCGACACAGACCGAACACGGCCGCAGCAGCCAGTTCGCGCCGGTGACATTCTGGAATCCCAACTGGGACAGCCATGCGATCCTGTATCTCCACATGGCCTATTCGGTCGGTGGCGGGGCGGGGTCGATGATCCAGGCGCTGGTCAACGGGAAAATGGTCAACACGATTCCGCTGACCAATCCCGATGGCGGCACCTATCCCGATTACAAGCTGCTGGTTCCGCAGGATGCCCTGAAGGTGGGGCGGAACCGCCTGGTGCTGAAGCCGGTCTTTCAAATGCAGCACGCGGCGGCCTCCGCCTGCGTCGCCAATGATTTCGGTCACAACCTGGCGGTGACGGTGTTCTCGGACAGCCACCTGACCATCATCGGCGGCGCGCCGGTCGACAAGGACGATCTCGCGGCGATGACCACGGGCGTGTATCCCCTGCGCACGATCGCGATCGCCTCTCCCTCTCCGGCGGCGATCTCCGCCGCCGCCACCCTCGGTGCGAAGCTGGCCCAGGTCACGCCGGATCAGCCGCTGAACCTCGTGCTTGAACCCCACCCCGCCGCGAAGCCGGGGGTGCTGGTCGTCGGCGCGGTCTCGCGGCTGCCGGAGCAACTTCTGTCGGCGAGCGGCATATCGCTCGTGGGCGGCTCGCCCGCCGTGAAGGAGCCCTCCGGCCAGACGCCGCATGTTCCCGACGCGGCGGACCTGGACGACGTGACCGCGTGGCTGGGCCGCATCTTCGGCAACAGGGCCGAAAGCGCGCCCACCGGCAAGACCGGCCACGGCCACGGCGCCGGCGCGACGGTGCAGGGCTTCGGCAATGCCGCGATCATGGCGGTCGCCGACGCTCCCGCGGTGCCCGATGCGCCGGGGCGGCTCGCTCCCGCCATCGTGCTGACGGCGAAGAGCGATGCCGGGCTGGCGCAGGCGATGGGCAAGCTGGTCCACACCGCGACATGGCGGCAGATTTCCGGCCAGGCGATCGTGGTCGCGCCGGCCAAGAGCGAGTTGCAGGTCCTGCCGGCGGAGAACGTGCCGATCGGGCCTTCCGCGCGGCTCGGCTTCCTCGCCACACGCAATCCCCTGACCACCGTATTGGCCGTGCTTGGCACGCTAGTGATCCTGATCCTGCTGGTCCGGACCTTCGTGACGCTCAGGCGGCGGCGGCTGCACCCCTCAGTAAAAGGAGTCGACGAGCGATGAAATCCGCAAGTTTGCGCCGCACCGCGCGGCGCGCGACCAGGGCCGGGATCGTCACCTGCATCTCGACCATCGCGATCACCGCAACCGCGCGGGCCGCCCCGCACACGAACCTGTTCATTGCCGGCGGCCAGTATGCCAACTCGTCGCAGAGCGCGTATCTCGGCGCGATCCTGCCATTGCCGGGCGGAACGCTGGGCAAGGGGTTCTTCGTCTCGCCGTTCGCCGGCTGGAACCGCTACACCTTCCAGAAGAACGGGCAGAGCTTCACCGGAAGCGAGCCGTCCGCGAGTGTCGCCATCGGCCACGCCTGGGACGAGCCGGATTTCAACCTGAGCCTTTCGGTAGCCGGCGGGTATTCGAATACCACCGTGACGCCCTATGCGCCGAAGGGATCGTTCCACGGCGGCCAGTGGTTCGCCGAGCCGGAAATCTATGCCCAGCTCAAGCTTCCGGCCGGGGCCACGGCAACCGTGAACGGCGGCTACCTGACCGGCATGCGGAGCTACTGGAGCAGCGCCTACCTGCTGGTGCCGGTTTCGCCCTCGATCGCGATCGGGCCCGAGGCCGATTTCGGCGGCGGCATCAACTATCGTTCCCGCACCTTCGCGCTGCGCGTTGCCGACAAGCTGACCAGTTCCCTCGATGTCGATCTGTCCGCCGGCGCGACGACGAACCTTCCGGGTCCGTATCACCCGTATGTCGCCCTGAATCTCAGCGTGCCGTTCCGGTAATCGCATGACCGACATGGCGAGACGCAATTTTCTCGGTCTTCTCGGCGCGGCCGCGCTCACGGGCGGCCCGGTGATGATGGCGCGGGAGCTGTGGCAATCGTCCTGGCGCGGCTACCGGCACGGATTCATCGACGGCCAGGGGCGGGTCATCGACTATTCCGCCAACAAGGGATTCAGCACTTCGGAGGGGCAGTCCTATGGCATGTTCCTCAGTCTCGTCGCCGGCGACCGCGCGACGTTCCGCCGCATCCTGAACTGGACGAACACGAACATGGCGGGCGGGCGCCTCGGGGAGGTGCTCGCGGCGTGGAAATGGGGGCTGCACGGCGGCAAATGGGGGGTGATCGGCGCCAACTCGGCGGCGGACGCGGATGCGTGGATGGCCTATTCGCTGCTCGAGGCCGCCCGGATCTGGAAGGATCACAATCTCGGCGCCGAGGGGCACAAGCTGGCGACGCGCATCGCCGATGACGAGAGCGTGGCGATCAACGGATTTGGCCGGGTCCTGATACCCGGCGCCTCCGATTTTCCGGACACGCCGCCCGTCATCGTCGATCCGAGCTATACGCCGCTGTTTCTGGCCCGCGGCATCGCGCGCGCGACCAACCTGCCGAAATGGCAGGCGATCGCGGCCACGCTGCCACGGCTGATGACGACGATCTGCCGCAACGGATTCGCCCCCGACTGGGCCTGGGCGCCGCAAGCCCCCGCCTCGCCGCCGGCGGGCCTGCCGGAGACCGGCACCGGATCGTTCGATGCGATCCGGTGCTATCTCTGGGCGGGCCTGACCGCGCCGGAAACGGAGGGGAGCGCGACCGTTCTCGCCTCGCTGAAGGGCATGGCCCGATACTTGGCCACCCACCGCGCGCCGCCGCAGAGCGTCGATCTCGCGAGCCAGGCGACGCACGGGACGGGCGGGATCGGGTTTTCCGCGGCGCTGCTGCCCTACCTCGCGGCACTCGGGCGCCACCGGCTGCTCCACCAGCAGCTCGGCCGCGTGCTGGCCCAGCGGGAGACCAGCGGCCTGTTCGGCCAGCCCGCCGACTATTACTCGGAAAACCTGATCCTGTTCGGACTTGGCGGACTTTCGGGAAGCATCCGCTTCGACAAGCAAGGAGGTCTGATCACGTCATGATGCGCCATCTCCCCGCGTTGACCAATGGCCTCACCTTCATCGTCGCCGCAGCCGTGGGCTTCGTGCTCATCGCCGCCACGCTGCTGCCCACGACGGGGCCCCTGCCCGATATCGAACAGGGCGTCGTCTTCGGCCTGCTGCTGATCCTCTACAATCTCGATGGCGGATGCCGGAGCCGGCGCAAGCGGCCGATCGTGCGCATCTCCATCAGCGCCCTGACCATCTTGCTGACGTGCCGTTATCTGGACTGGCGGCTGACCGACACGCTGCCGTTCGGGTTCGGCACGATCAACATCGCCCTCGGCATTCTTCTCGTGCTCGCCGAACTGCACGGCATCGGCTCGGCCATCATGGGGCAGATCATCAACGTGCTGCCTCTCGACAGGACGCCTCAGCATTTCACGCTCGACCCCGCGTCCTGCCCCACCGTGGACATCCTCATCCCCACCTACAACGAGGATCCCGAGATCGTCGAAACCACGGTGATCGCGGCAACGCAGATCGACTATCCCGCTTCGAGGTTCAGGGTCTACATCCTCGACGATGGCGGCACGGATGCGAAGCGCGCGAAGCCGGGCGCCGCCGGACGGGAGGCGGCGCGGCGGGCGGAGACGCTGCGCGAGATCGCGCGGAAATTCGGCGCGATCTATCTCACGCGGCCGGAAAACGTTCACGCCAAGGCCGGCAACATCAATCACGCGCTCGGCCAGATCGACGGCGAGCTGATTCTCGTTCTGGATTGCGACCACGTGCCGACACGGGACTTCCTTTCGCGCACCGTCGGGTTCTTCCAGGCCGATCCGAAACTGTTCCTGCTCCAGACGCCACACAATTTCGTGACGCCCGATCCGATCGAGCGCAATCTTTCGACCTTCGAGGTGATGCCGGCCGAAAACGAGCTCTTCTACCATGTGATGCAGCCCGGCCTCGATTTCTGGGGGGCGGCGTTCTTCTGCGGCTCTGCGGCCGTCCTGCGGCGCCATGTCCTCGACGAGATCGGGGGGATCTCGGGCAAGTCGATCACCGAGGACGCGGAAACCACCGTGAAGGCGATGTGCCGCGGCTACCGGACGGCGTTCTACAACCGGCCGATGGTCTCCGGCCTGCAACCGGAAACGTTCTCCGGCTTCATCCTCCAGCGGGTGCGCTGGGCGCAGGGCATGATGCAGATCTTCATGCTCGACAATGTCTGGCTGAAATCGGGCCTGACCTTCATGCAGCGGCTGCTGTTCACCAACTTCGCCTTCTACTGGCTGTTCCCGATCTCGCGGAGCATCCTCCTGCTGATGCCGCCGCTGTTTCTCTTCTTCGGGTTCAACGTCGCGGCGACAACGCCGCGCCAGTTGCTGGTCTACGCCCTGCCCTACTACCTCGCGGCGCTGGTCAACAGCCAGTATTTCTACGGGCGCGTGCGCTGGCCGTTCATTTCCCAGGTCTACGAGACGGCGCAGACCGTCTTTCTTTCGGCGGCCCTGGTCTCGGTGCTGCGGCGGCCGCGCGCGCCGAAATTCAAGGTCACGCCGAAGGGCGAAATGCTGGACAAGGATTTCATCTCCGGCCTATCCTGGCCTTTCTACTGGCTGTTTGCCCTGGCCTGCGCCTCCCTCGGTATCGGGCTCTGGCGCATCGTGACCCAGCCGCAGCTGCGCTGGGCGCTGATCTTCGTCGTGTTCTGGGTCGTGCTCGACATGATCGCCCTGCTCGGCGTGATCGGCGCGCTGGCCGAACGGCGCCAGACGCGCACGATGCCGCGGATCGGCTGCAAGGGGCCGGCCTGGATGCATCGCGACGGCGGCGGCTGGGTCGAGGCGGCGTTGCACGACCTCGGCCGCGGCGCCGCCGGGTTGGTCCTTGCCGCCGGAACGGAGGGCCCGCAGCCCGGAGACCGTGTGCGCCTGCACGTTCCGGGCCTGCGCGGCGGGCTTCCCGCGGTGGTGCGGCACCGCAAGGATGGCGCACGCAACAGCATCATCGGGCTGCAATACGTATCCGATGGTGTCGCCGAGGCGCGGGCCGCGGTGGACCGGGCGTTCGGCGACAGCGAGCTGCTCGTCCGCAACGCCGCCCTCCGGCACCGGGGCACGAGCATCGCGTATGCCCTCGGCTTTCTCTTCGCCATCGGATTGCGCGGTACGGCGAGGCATTTCCGGATCCTCGCACGCGACGCCGCGATCACGCTGCGGGTGTCGCGCCAGCGCCGGGCCCTGCTTGCCAGCAGCCGGCAGGCCGAGGAGAACGGCGGCCAGAAGGCTCGCCTCGCCCCCTTGTCATAGGATGAACCGATGCGCCGGATGCCCCTTGCCGCTCTGCTGTCCCTCTCGGCGATCCTGGCGGTCCGCGCCGCCCATGCCGCCCCGCAAGCGGCGGGATGCGCCTGGCGCAACGACCATCTTTCGACGGCACGCCGCACGGCGCTGCTGCTCCATGCCCTGACGCCCGGCGACGAGACGGATCTGATTGCCGGAGCGGGAACGCATGAACCCTACGTGTTCTACACCAGGGGACTCAAGCGGTTCTGCATTCCGCCCATGGGTCTCGAGGATGGGCCAGCCGGTGTCGGCGACAAGCTCGGCGGCGTCACGGCCCTGCCCGCCGGCGTGGCGCTCGCCGCGACCTGGGATCCGTCGCTCGCGCGGCGCTACGGGGCGGTGATCGGCGCCGAGCAGAAGGCGAAGGGAACCGCCGTCGATCTCGGGCCGACCGTGAACATCGATCGCGATCCGCGCTGGGGGCGGTCTTTCGAATCCCTCTCGGAAGACCCTTATCTGGCCGCCCGGATCGGCGTTGCCGAGATCCGGGGCATCCAGTCCACCGGCGTCATGGCGCAAGTGAAGCACTTCGCCGTCTACAACCAGGAGACCTATCGCAACACCCCGGAGGACGACGTCATCGTCTCGCCCCGCGCGCTGCATGAAATCTACCTCCCCGCCTTTCGCGCCGCCGTGCGGCGCGCCCATGTGGCCTCGATCATGTGCGGCTATGCGACGATCGGGGGGCATGAGAGTTGCGGCGACAAGGCGTTGCTGACCGGCGTGCTGCGCGCGGACTGGGGATTCCGCGGCTTCGTCACCTCCGACTATCAGGCCATTCACGCAACGGCCGACGCGGCCGCCGGCGCCGATATGGAGCAGCCCTTCGCGACCTATTTCGGCGCGCGGCTGACGCAGGCGGTCGCGGCCGGAAAGCTCGCCCGCAGCGTGCCGGAGACGATGACGCGGCATATCCTCGCCGAAATGTTCCGCTTCAGGCTGTTCGATCATCCGCCCCAGGGCAGCACCACGGCCATCGTCGCGACCCGGGCGGATCGCCTGGCGGCGACCCGGATCGCCGAAGCCGGGACGGTGCTGCTCAAGAATGATGGAAACGTCCTGCCGCTCGATCCGGGCCATGGCGGGACGATCGCGGTCATCGGGCCCGCCGCATCGATCCAGCCTGTCTACGCCGGCGGCGGCAGCGCCAACGTGGTGCCCATGCAGCCGGTCCCGCCGCTCGCCGGCATCGATCACGCGCCGGGGATGACGCGCCACGTCGACTACGTGGCGGGATTGCCCGCCGACAAGGCGCTGACGCCGATCCCGCCCTCGGCGCTTTCGGGTCCGTTCCGGCCCACGCCCCTGCACGGTTCGTTCCAGGCCGTGCTCACCGCGCCGGAGACCGGCACCTACGTGCTCGGCATCACCAACCCGTGCCATTGCTATGCGCCCACCGATCTCTCGCTCGATGGCAGGGAATTGCTGAGCGATCCCGGCACGCCGCCGGTTTCCACCTATTCCGCCGCGGTGCAACTGCGGAAGGGCGAGCGGTACAGGCTCGGCGTCACCGGCGCCGCGTCGCGCCTGACCTGGGCCACGCCATCGACCCTGCGGCCCGATATCGCGCGCGCGGTCGCGGCGGCGCGACGGGCCGCCGTCGCCATCGTGGTGGTGGCGGACGACACCGAGTCGGAAGCGGCGGACAGGCCCGATCTCGACCTGCCATCCGCCCAGAACCGACTGATCGAGGCGGTGTCATCGGCAAATCCGCACACGGTCGTGGTCATCGATGCCGGAGCGCCGGTCGCCATGCCCTGGCTCGGCAAGGTCGCCGCGGTCGTTGATGCGTGGTATCCGGGCGAGACCAACGGAACGGCCCTGGCCGCGATCCTGTTCGGCAAGGCCGATCCCGGCGGGCACCTGCCGGTCACGTTCCCCGCACACCTCGCCGACATGCCGACCGCGCCGGTGGCGCGCTTTCCCGGCACGGGCGGCAGGGTCGACTATTCCGAGGGAATCGACGTCGGCTATCGCTGGTATTCGGCGCATCATGTCAGGCCGCTGTTCCCGTTCGGGTTTGGCCTCTCCTACACGCATTTCGCGTTCAGCGACCTGAAGGTCGTCTCCGGCCCCGGCGACGGGACACGCCCGGTCGTCGTATCCGCCCTCGTCACGAATGCCGGCAAGGTTGCCGGCAGCGACGTCGCCCAGCTCTATCTCCGCTTCCCGCGCAGCGCGGGCGAGGCGCCCCTCAAGCTCGTCGGCTTCCGCCGCGTCCGGCTTGCTCCGGGGCAGTCGAAGCGTCTCCGCTTCACGGTGACGCCGCGACAGACCTGGTGGTGGCACGGCTCGGGCTGGACGGCCTCGCCCGGCACCTATCGGCTGTATCTCGGCGATGCCGCCGACCATGCCCATCTCGCGCAACGCGTTTCGTTCCCGATGCCGCACACGGTCGGCGCCCGGAATGTGCTGGTCGAGGCGCCGGAACAGGCCATCCCCGGCCAGCCCGTCAAGGTGAAGGTGTCGCTCTCGGCCGGCGGCGAGGCGACGCTCCGGCACGTGCGGCTGAGGCTCGACGCGCCGGCGGGATGGCGGGTTTCCGCCATCGGTTCCGCGGCAGGGGAAGGCATCCAGCCTGGAGAGGCGGTTCGCGCGACCTTCACGGTCACGCCCCCCGGCTGGGCGGCGGCGGGGACCTATGCGCTGCGGGCGGTTGCGCAACTCGGCGCGAGACATTGCACCAGGGGGGCCGACGCAGGATGTGTCACGGCGACGCGGGACAGCGGCGCGATGATCACGCTCGCGGCCCGATGACGGGATGCCGGCGCGGCCGGTTCAGGGGCGGGGCCGCCAGGCCCGGGGGCGTATCACGAAGAGCCTGGGGACATCAGGCGGTCATCGTCAGGTCCCGGCCGAGCTTCTTGGCCTCGTAGAGCGCCGCGTCGGCGCGGATGAATGTCTCGTCCAGGGTTTCGCCGACCAGGAACTCGGCGATCCCGGCCGAGAATGTCGTTCTGGCGCGCAGGCATGACGCCCAGCATTCCGGGCTTGCCATATGCTCGCGCAGCCGGCGAACGATGGTCTGCGCGTCGATCAGCGTGCTGTCCGGCATGACGAGGATGAATTCCTCGCCGCCCCACCGGGCGAAGATATTGTCGGCGCGCAGCACGAGACGCCCCTCGCGGCCGAAGGTGCGAAGCACCTCATCGCCCACGCCGTGGCCAAACGTGTCGTTGATCCGCTTGAAATGGTCGAGATCGAGAATGGCGACGCAGAGCGGGGCGCCGCTGCGGCAGGTGCGGGCGGTTTCGCGCTCGATCAACTCAAGCGCGTGGCGGCGATTTGGCAGTCCCGTCAGTTCATCACGCGTTGCGAGGATCTGCACCTGTTTCAGCGCGTCGCGAAGCTGCCGGCGCTGCTGCTTCTGGTCGAGGCGCATCTGGCTCAGCTTGCCGGCGATGCCGGCAATCACCGGCAGGAACGCCAGCATCAGCGCGAACTGGAACACCTCGATACGCGGATCGAAGCGATCCGGAGAGACCGTGGCGCCGATGGCCATCGCGACACCGAAGACCGCGACGGCAAACCAGCCCAGATCCCGGCACCGGCGGGGCGGGAGCTGGAACGCGCCGAATTCGAGGACCAGGGCGGCCAGCATCAGCAATTCGCCGCGTACCTGCGGGTTGATCAGATAGGCGGCACCGAGCAGCGTGATGGCGAAGACCATCTGCGGCAGGCTGAGCGTCGGATCCGGCCAGCGCCTGCTGATCCCGCTCCTGAGCAGCACGTAGAACGCGACTTCGCCGCCCAGCGCCACGATGGTCAGCCATAGCGACTGCGTGGCATCGACTAGATTCAACGAGACGCCGATCCATTCCGCGACCAGGCAGAACAGATAAAGCGCCATCGAAATGAGTGTCAGGCCGATTGCCAGCCGTTCGGCCTGATCTGTCCCCAGTATTGCGGAAAATGGCGGAAGAGGCGCGCGGCGCTCGCGGTAGAAAGCTGTGGACTCGGTCATCCCCCGCCCCAGCGACACTGTCTTGTGATGGCGCCTCGAAACGTTCGGACATGCAGGGAAAAATGGACGATGGAGCCCGCACCGGTTCTTGGCATATCCACACGTTTCATGAGCAGACATTGGGATAATTTTGGATAATTATCCTTTTAGTCTTTAAATCCAATTAAAATTACGAGTCAAAAATCATTTATCGAATTATTCAAATTATCGATAATCGTTTCAAAATTAATCAAATTGGCGACGGCAGACCATCATTGCCTGACGCCAGGGCGCCATGGGCCGCGGACGGGGCCGGTTCCGCCACGGCCGTCTTCAGCGCGTTCATCAGCTCGGCGGAATTCAGGGTTGCCGCATGACCGCCAGCGAGCCGACGGGTCCGGCGACGGGCCGGGGATCGCCGGCGTTCCGGTGCCGCGCGAGCCGTGGGGCTGGCAGCATCGGACTCCATCCGGCCCGGGTCTCCTATTTCGACGCCTTGAAGGCCGCGGCCTCCTCCGCGCTGGCGACGCCGCCATGCTTCGCCGACCAGGCCACCGGGTCTTCCAGGAACTTGCGCACGCCGGCCAGGGTCGCCTCGGGGAAGTAGTCGCCGCCACGGCAGGCTTCCAGCACGTCCCACCAGGTGCAGAGATGGTGCAGCGACATGCCCATCTCGGCCAGCGTGTTCAGGCTGCCGGGGAAGACGCCGTAGTAGAACACCACGAAGACGTGGTTGCAGATCGCCCCGGCCTCGCGCAGCGCGTTGGCGAAGTGGATTTTTGATCCGCCATCGGTGGTGAGGTCTTCGACGAGGAGGGTGTTCCTGCCCTCCGGCACGTCGCCCTCGATCTGGGCGTTGCGGCCGAAGCCCTTCGGCTTCTTGCGGACATAGGCCATCGGCAGGCCCATGCGGTCGGCCATCCAGGCGGCGTAGGGGATGCCGGCGGTCTCGCCGCCGGCGACGGCCTCGATCGTCTCGAAGCCGACATGGCGGTAGAGCTTCTCGACGCCGAGTTCGCAGATCTTGGCGCGGGCGCGGGGGAAATAGATGATCTTGCGGCAGTCGATATAGACCGGCGCCTTCCAGCCCGAAGTGAAGGTGTAGGGTTCCTCGGGGCGGAAATTCACCGCCCTGATTTCGAGCAGGATGCGGGCCGCGGTGAGCGCGGCGTCACGGTCCCAGTCGGTCGCGTGGCCCAGGCCAGACGTCATGATATCCCTCCGGTTCTGGCCGACGTCCTAGAACACCCCTGCCCTGCCGTCCACCGTCTTGCGGCGGGGCGGAGGCGTGGCTAGACCGGCTCAAACTGGCGCAAGGAGCTTCGGAATGGCCAAGATCAAGGTTAAGAACCCGATCGTCGAGATGGACGGCGACGAGATGACCCGGATCATCTGGGGGTTCATCAAGGACAAGCTGATCCTGCCCTATCTCGATGTCGACCTGAAATACTACGATCTCGGGATCGAGAACCGCGATGCCACGGACGACAAGGTGACGGTCGACTCGGCGCTGGCAACGAAGGAATACGGCGTCGCGGTGAAGTGCGCGACGATCACGCCGGACGAGGCGCGCGTCAAGGAATTCAATCTCAAGCAGATGTGGCGCAGCCCGAACGGGACGATCCGCAACATCCTCGACGGCACGATCTTCCGCGAGCCGATCATCTGCGCGAACGTGCCGCGCCTGGTGCCGCACTGGTCGCAGCCGATCGTGATCGGCCGCCATGCCTATGGCGACATCTACCGCGCCGCCGAAACCAAGATCCCCGGCCCGGGCAAGGTGCAGCTCTCCTACATCCCGGCCGATGGCAGCAAGCCGCTGATCCTCGACGTGCACGATTTCAAGGGCCCCGGCGTCGCGCTCGGCATCCACAACACCAAGGCCTCGATCGAGGGCTTCGCGCGGGCGAGCTTCAATTACGGGCTGGCGCGGAACTATCCGGTCTATCTCTCGACCAAGAACACCATCCTCAAGGCCTATGACGGCATGTTCAAGGACGTGTTCCAGGAGATCTTCGACGCCGAGTTCAAGGCCGAGTTCGACAAGCGCGGCCTGACCTACGAGCACCGGCTGATCGACGACATGGTCGCCTCGGCGCTGAAGTGGAACGGCGGCTATATCTGGGCCTGCAAGAACTATGACGGCGATGTGGAGAGCGATATCGTCGCGCAGGGCTTCGGCAGCCTCGGGCTGATGACCTCGGTGCTGATGAGCCCGGATGGCAAGACGGTGGAGAGCGAGGCGGCGCACGGCACCGTGACCCGCCACTATCGCGAGCACCAGAAGGGCCGCCCGACCTCGACCAACCCGATCGCCTCGATCTTCGCGTGGACCCGCGGCCTCGCCTATCGCGGCAAGTTCGACGAGACGCCCGAGGTGACCGAGTTCGCCGAGACGCTGGAGCGCGTCTGCGTCGAGACGGTGGAAAGCGGGTTCATGACCAAGGACCTCGCGCTGCTGATCTCGAAGGACCAGCCCTGGATGACCACGCAGGACTTCCTCGCCAAGCTCGACGAGAACCTGCAGGCGGCGATGGCGAAGCGCCAGGCCGCGTGATGGTGGGGCCCTGGGATCCATCCCCGGATCGCAGGGCCGAACACCGGACAGCATCATTGACTGAAAGACGGGGTGCCTTCCCTATATGGGGATGATGGAAAGCATCCCGTTCTCGGTTCTCGACCTCGCCCCCGTGCCGGATGGCGCGACGCCGGGCGATGCGCTGCGCAACAGCATCGACCTCGCCCGCCACGCCGAGGCCCTCGGCTTCAACCGTTACTGGCTGGCCGAACACCACAACATGCCCGGAATCGCGAGTGCCGCCACATCGGTGGTGATCGCGCATGTGGCGCAGGCGACGACGCGGATCCGCGTCGGCTCGGGCGGGGTGATGCTGCCCAACCACGCGCCGCTGGTGATCGCCGAGCAGTTCGGCACGCTGGCCGCGCTGCATCCGGGGCGGATCGATCTCGGGCTCGGCCGCGCGCCGGGCACCGACCCACGCACCGCCCACGCGCTGCGGCGGAACATGGAGGGGACCGAGGCGCGCTTCATCGAGGACGTGATCGAGCTGCAATCCTACTTCCAGCCGGCGGCCGCGGAGCAGAGGGTGCGCGCGGTGCCGGGCGAAGGGCTCGACGTGCCGCTCTGGCTGCTCGGATCGAGCACGTTCTCGGCCGAACTCGCCGCGGCCCTTGGCCTGCCCTTCGCCTTCGCCGCGCATTTCGCGCCCGACCTGCTGGGTGCGGCGCTGACGCTGTATCGCACGCGGTTCCAACCCTCGGCTCGGCTGGCGAAGCCGCATGCGATGATCTGTGTTACGGTCTGCGCGGCGCCGGATGACGGGGAGGCGGAATTCCTGTTCACCTCGCAGCAGCGCGCCTTCGTCAATCTCCGTCGCGGCCAGCCCGGCCTGCTGCCCCGCCCGGCGCCGCTCGACGGGTTCTGGAGCGAGCGCGAACGTGCCGGGGTGGAGCACGCGCTGGCCTATGCGATGGTCGGCGGACCTGCGCGGGTGGCGGCGAAGCTCGCCGGCTTCGTGGCGGAGTTCCGGCCGGACGAACTGATGATCGCCTGCCAGATCCACGACGACGCGGCGCGCCGGCGCAGCTACGACATCGTGCGCGAGATACGCGGCGGCCTGAGCAAGGCCGCCTGAGGCGTCAGCCGGCCGCCGGCTCGTTTTGCTCCCAGCCGCCGCCGAGCGCCTGGTACAGCGAAACGAGGTCGGTCGAGATCTTGGCCTGGCTCTGCGCCTGCGCCTGTTCGGCCGCCAGCTCCGATTGCTGCGCGGTGAGAACCTGCAGGTAGTCGATCAGGCCTTCGCGGTAGCGTTCCTGGGCGAGTGAAAGGGCGCGGCGGGTCTGGGTGACATCGGCCTGCAGCGCCGCCTGGGTCTTTTGCTCCTCGTCATAGGCGGTCAGCGCATTGTCGACCTGGTGGAAGGCGGTGAGCACGGTTTTCGCGTAGCTCACGGCGGCCTCGCGCTGCTGCGCCTTTCGCAGGTGGAGCTCGCCGCGCAGGCGCCCGCCCTCGAACAGGGGCATGGTGATCTGCGGACCGATTGCGTAGGTGACGGCGGAGAGCTGGTTCAGGTTCGAGAATTGCAGCGCCTGCAGCGAAACCGAGCCGGCGAGGGAGATGTCGGGAAAGAAGCTCGCCGTCGCGACGCCGATCTCGGCGGTGGCCTGGTGCAGGCGGGCGGTCGCCTCGCGGATGTCCGGACGGCGCTGGAGCAGCTGAGAGGGCAGGCCGATCGGCACCACCGGGGGCACTGGCGGAATCGGCTTCGCGGTCACGAGCTGGGCGCGGAGCGCTTCCGGCCCCTCGCCGAGCAGCAGGCTGAGCTGGTTGATGTCCGCCGCGATCGCGGTTCGCAGGGTGGGGATCTGGGCGCGGACGGATTCGGCCTGGGCCTGGGCATCGGCGACGTCGAGCGCGTTGGCGAGGCCCGCCTGCTCGCGCTGGCGGGTCAGGTTGGCGATGTGCTCGGCGCTGGCGAGGTTGCGCCTGGTGATGGCGAGGACCGCCTGCTGGGCGCGCAGGTTGATGTAGTCGTGCGCCACCTCGGCCTCGGTATTGAGGAGGACGGCGCGGCGGGCATCGCGCGACGCCTGGACGGCGGCGAGCGAGGCCTCGACGGCGCGGCGGTTCTTGCCCCAGAGGTCGAAATCGAAGACCGAGGAGAAGCCGTACTGGAAGAGGTTGAAGGGCTGCAGCTCGGAGCCGGGCAGGCCGCCGCCGCCGATCGATGTCGAGCTGCCGCTGGCGGTGGAGCCGGCATTGGTGCTGGTCGAGGTCGATCCGCCGCCGCTGAGGGCGGTGAACACGCCCTTGTTGCTCGGCTTCTCGCGCGTGTAGGAGCCGGAGAAATTGAGGTTCGGGTAGAGGGCGGCACCCTCGATCTGCGCCTGGGCCTCGGCTTCGGCGAGGCGCTCGGTGGCGGCCTTCACGTCGAGATTGCGGGCGATGGCCTCGTGCTCCAGCGTGGTCAGCGCCGGATCGTCAAAGCTCTGCCACCAGGCGAGGTCGACCTTGCCCTGGCTGACCGTGTCCGGCGAGGTCAGCGCCGGACGATTGGCGAGAAAGGAAGCGGCCGTCCTGGTCCGGGGCGCATGGAAATTCGGCCCGAGTTCGCAGCCGCCGAGCGCCATGGCGGCGAGCATCGCCGTGCCCATGAGGGCGCGCCGGCGCAGGCGGGGAGCAAAAACCTCAGATCTCATAGACGACTCCTTCGGCAGCGGGACTCGACGGGGTGCTCAGCAGCAGCACGACCGGCCAGACCAGCAGGGCCATCAGGCCCAGAATGTGGAACAGGTCAAGATAGCTCATGAATGCTGCCTGATGTTGCACCGCCGCGCCGATCTGCGAAAGGGTCTGACCGTGCAGGCTGGCATACGGTGTGACGGACTCTGCCAGCCTGGCATGGTGGAACTGGGTGCGCCAGGCCAGCAGCGTGGTGACGAAGGAGATGCCGATGCTGCCGCCGATGTTGCGGACCTGGTTGATGATCGCCGAGGCGTCGCCGTTGCGGGCCGGCGGCAGGCCGACATAGGAGAGCGCCGAGATCGGGATGAACAGAAAGGGCAGCGCGATCACCTGCAGGACGCGATCGATCGAGATCGTATAGAACGAGGCATTCGGCGCGAGGTGGGACTGGAAGATCAGCGCGATGCCGGTTTCGACCAGGCCGCCGACCAGAAGCACCCGGGCGGGGATGATCCGGCCGGTGACGACGCCGGCCAGCGGCATCAGCCCGATCGTGGCGAGGCCGCCCAGCGCCAGCGCGAAACCCGCGGTTTCGGAGGAGTAGCCCATCAGCGTCTGGGTCAGCTGGGGCAGGAGCTGGGTGGTGCTGAGCAGGATGAAGCCGATCACGAACATCACGAGGCAGGAAATCGCGAAATTGCGATGGGCGAAGAGGCGCACGTTCACCACCGGCTCGGGGTGGCCCCATTCCCAGACGACCAGGGTGGAGAGCGAGACCGCCCAGACCGCGAACAGGCTGCGAATGAAGAAGCTGCCGAACCCGTCATCGATCGAGAACTTGTCGAGGAAGATCTGCAGCGCGCCGAAGCCGACGGCGACCAGCAGCAGGCCGAGCCAGTCGAAGCGCAGGCCGCCGGCGAGGCGCGCCGCGCGCTCGCGGACCAGAAGTTCCGGCTCGTCGACGAATATCGCGATCAGGGTGAAGGCGATCAGCCCGATCGGCAGGTTGATCAGGAACACCCAGTGCCACGAGAGATGGTCGGTCAGCCAGCCGCCGAGGATCGGGCCGGTGGCCGGGGCGACGATGATGACGAGGCCGAACACGGCGAAGACCTGGGCGCGCTTCTCGGCGGGGAAACTGTCGGCATACATCGACTGGGTGATGGGCTGCAGGCCGCCGCCGCCAAGCCCCTGAAGCACACGGGCGACGATCAGCATGGTCAGCGAGGTGGAGACCGCGCAGAAGACGGAACTCGCGGTGAACAGCGCCACGCAGATCAGGAACAGCCGCTTGCGGCCGACGACGTCCTGCAGCCAGCCGGTGATCGGCAGTATGATGCTGTTCGAGACGAGGTAGGAGGTCAGCACCCAGGTGCTTTCGTCGGGGCTGACCGCCAGCGAGCCGGCGATATGGGTGAGCGCGACATTGGCGATGGTGGTGTCGAGCACCTCCATGAACGGGGCGAGCGCCACCATCGCCACGATCAGCCAGGGGTTGTAGAGCCCCGCAGCCGAACGCGGCGTGTTCGGCCGGGAGGCGTAGAGCAGGCTCATTTGCCGCGGATGCGGATATAGGGCTCGACCGACATGCCCGGGGCCAGCAGGTAGCGGGAGATCCGGCTGTCGTCGAACTCGATGCGGACCGGCACGCGCTGGACCACCTTCACGTAGTTGCCGGTGGCATTCTCGGCCGGCAGCAGGGAGAAGATGCTGCCGGTGCCGTGCTGGATGCTGGCGACCCGCGCGTGGAAGGCGACGCCCGGCACGGCATCGACATAGACATTCACGCTCTGGCCCGGGCGGATGGCGCCCAGCTCGGTTTCCTTGTAATTCGCGGTGACCCAGACATGGTCGCCGACGACGGCCATCATCGCGGTGCCCGCGCCGACGACATTGCCGGTGCGGACGGTCTTCTTGGCCACCCAGCCGGAGACCGGGGCCCGGATCTCGGTATAGCCGAGTTCGAGCCGGGCATTCTCGACCGCGACGCCGGCGGCCTTCACCGCGGCGTCCGCCGCGGCGACGGCGGCCTGCGCGGCCTTGACCTGCTGGCGCGCCGCATCGGTGCGGGCGACGGCGGCGCGCAGATCGGCCGCAATGGCGTCGCGCGTCGTGGGCGTGACCGCGCGGGGGTCGACCTTCGCGTAGCGCGCCTCGTCGCGCTTCGCCCGGAAGAGGGTCGCGTCGGCCACCTCGACATTGGCGCGCGCCTCGGCGAGATCGGCCTCGCGGGCGCCGAGCTGGGCCTGGGCCTGGGCCCGTTCGGCCTCGGCCCGGTCGAGCGCCACTTTCTGCGTGCCGTCATCGAGGCGGACCAGAAGCTGGCCGCGGACGACATGCTGGTTGTCCTTGACGAGCACGGCGACGACCTGACCGGAAATGCGCGGGGCGATCTGGTGGATCGAGCCGTCGATCTCGGCGTCGGTGGTCGAGGCGAAATCCCTGGTGCGCCACCAGTAGACGAGGCTGGCGCCGGCGAGGCCAAGCAGCACCAGGACCAGAATGATGAAGGGCCGGCGGCTCCTGCGCGAGCCGTCGACCGGTGTGGCCCGCGAGACCGCTGGGCGATTCTCGCTTCTCTCCTTCAATTCGTTCATGGAATGACCTTATCCCATCGCCGGATCGGCTGTCACCGGGCGCCAAGGCGCCATGGCCTGGCTCCACCCGCACAGCGCGCGGAACGATGCTTCCGTAACGGGAATGGCGCGGCGCGTCGATGGAAAATCCATAAATTAATAAAGTTTTAGCCTCAATGCCGATTCGGCTTGCAAACCGAACCGGGAGACATGATACTACCTAAGGTAGTAATTTGCAGTGTACTACTATCGGGATGGATGAAAAATGACGCATTTTCAGACGATGGACGCTTTCGTGCGCGAACGGATCCGGGCCTGGCCGCAGACGCCTCCCGGCCTCGAACACGCGGATCCGCGCGGCCGCGGCGTGTGGCTCAAGGCCCGGCCGGGGCCGGCGATGGAAAACGACGCCCCGTCCCTGAAAATTCCCGGCGCCTCCCGCATGCGGACCTTCCCGGACGGGCTGTGGCTCTGGTTCGGCGGAACCGGCGCCGATCCCTATGTGGACATTTTCGCCGTCGAGGTCTGCGGCAGCCTGCAGAACCTGCTCGACAAGCGGTCCCGCTACACGCCGAGCCTGCATTCGCTGCTGGTCTCCTGCCCGGCCGTGTGGCTCCGCCGGCCGGTCGACGAGCGCGACGCGACGCCGCGCTGGGAGCGCGCCGGCCTGTTCGACACCGCCCCCGAGACCGCAATTGCCTTGCCGGTGCGCGACATGCGCGTGCTCTACGCGCTCAAGACCAAGCATTTCCGGGAGTTCGCGGCATGCAATATCGCCCACGCGCATGAGCTGTTCGCGCCGGTCGACATTCTGCTCGACGAGGACGGCTGGCGGGCGCCGGCGCTGCGTCAGTTCCTGTTCCACGCCGCGCGGCGGGCGAATTTCTGGGATTCAGCGTGCCATGGCAGCGACGAAGCCGGGGCCGGCGACCTGCAGGCCGGCGCGCCCGATGGCGGCGCGCGCGAGATCAGGCCGGTCGGAAATCATGCCGTCCACGCCAAGCCGGATCATCCGGTCAAACGCCTCCGGCGCATTGACCGTCCAGGGCAGCACGGCGAGGCCGAGCGCATGAGCCTCACGGACATCGTCCTCCTCGAGCGTGGCATGAAACGGCGCCCAGCACACGGCACCCGTGGCAGCCACGGCGCGCGGGAGATTGCCGCCAAATGCGCCTAGGTCGCAGCCATCGAGCCAGAGCGGGCCGGCGCTGACCGTTTCCGGCTCGGTCAGGCAGCAGCGGCGCAGCGCCGGCGCCGCCGCCGCCGCCGCACGCAGCACCCGCCAGTCAAAGGCGAAGAGCACGGCCCGGTCGAGCGCGTCGTGCCGGTTGAGGCAGGCGATCACCGCCTGGGCGATCCGCTCGGGCGGCGCGGTGAGGCCGGGACGGTCGGGGAAGGTTTTCACCTCGATCAGCAGATCCCGCCCGGACAGCGCGGCGATCACGGCATCGAGGGTGGGAATTCGCGCGCCGTCGGCGGGCGTCTGCTCCGGGTAGCGCGCCGCGTAGTCCGATCCCGGCCGCAGGTGGCCGACATCGAAGCTGCCTAGATCGGCGAGGGTGCGCTCGCGCAGCAGGGGGGCGGCATCCGGCGCGAGCCAGGCGCCGTCGGCATCGCGCGCGATATCGGGATTGAGGCGGGGATCGTGATGCACGACCGCGACGCCGTCGGCGGTAAGGCCGACATCGAATTCCGCGCCGGTCAGGTCGAGCGCGGCGATGCTCGCGAAGCCCTCCAGCGTGTTCTCCGGCAACAGGCCTCGGGCGCCGCGATGGCCGAACAACGCCATGGGGCGCGGGGAAGGCATTCGCTCATTCATGCGGTCGCTCCGTGATCAGGCTGTTTCGGCTTCGTCGACACGGGCATGGCCGCCCTCGCCCCGCCTGACCCGCAGCCGCCGCGGGTGCAGGCGAATGACGCTGTCATGATGGGCGATCGAGACGATCTGCGTCGCCGGCAGGCGGGCGCGCAGCATCGCGAAGAGGCTGGCGGCGGCCTCCTCGTCGAGCGCGGACAGCGCCTCGTCGAGGAACAGCCAGTCCGGCTTCGCGACCAGCACGCGCGCGAGAGCGAGACGCTGCTGCTCGCCGCCGGACATGCGGAGCGACCAGTTGTCGACATGTTCAAGGCGCAGGCCGAGCCCGCCGAGACCGACATCATCGAGCGCGGCGCGCACCGCCTCGTCGTCCACATCGTATTCCTGCTGCGGATAGGCGACGGCGCGCTTGAGCGAGCCGAGCGGAAAATAGGGCTTCTGGGGAAGGAACATCGCCGTGCCGGACGGCCGGGAGACCCGGCCTCGGCCGAACGGCCAGATGCCGGCGAGCGCGCGGAACAGGGTCGATTTGCCGGTGCCGGAGGGGCCGGTGATCACGACCGGTTCGCCGCGCTCGATCGCGAGGTTGGCGCCGGCGAACAGTTCGCGCCCGTCCGGCAGGGAGACGGTCAGGTCCTCGGCGTGCAGCGCGGCATCCGCCGCCACGGCGACGTGGTCGGGCCGGTGCGCGTGCGCCAGCTTCACCGCGCGCTCGAACCCGTCGAGACGCTGCACGGTGGCGCGCCAGCCGACCAGTTGCGGGTAGGACGAGACGAACCAGGAGAACGAACCCTGCACGTTGCCGAAGATGTTGTTGATCTGCAGCAGCAGGCCGAGGGTGAAGAGACCGGAGAAATAACCGGGGGCGGCGATCAGGATCGGGAAGATGATCGCCACCTGGCTGAAGCCGATGGTGAAGAAGTTCAGCGCCTTGGTGCGCTTCATGATCTTCCACCAGTTCAGGTAGATCGCATGGAAGCGCTGCTTGAGGCCGACGCCTTCCTCGGCCTCGCCGCCATAAAGCGCGATCTGCTCGGTGTTCTCGCGCACGCGGATCAGGTTGAAGCGGAAATCGGCGTCGACCTGCTGCTGCTGGAAGCTCAGCGGGATCAGTTTCCAGCCGATCACATGGGTCAGGTAGGTGCCGACCAGCGAGTAGATGATCGCGATCCAGACCAGGTAGCCGGGGATGACCAGACCAAGGAGATGCAGCGGCGGCACCAGGAACCAGAGCACGAAGATGAAGCTGAGCAGGTTCACGATGTTCGAGATGAAGCTGATGCCGAGCGAGAGGTTGTTCGAGACGAAGCTGCGCAGGTCATCGGCGATGCGCTGGTCGGGGTTGTCGAGCGGGCTGCCGGCCTCGGCCTTCAGGCTGAGCTGGTAATGGGCGCGGTTGCCCAGCCAGTCGGTGACGAAATTCTCGGTGATCCAGCGGCGCCAGCGGATCTCCAGCATCTGCTGGAGGTAGAAGGCGTAGACGCCGACCAGGATGTTGAAGGTCGCGATCTCGGTGAAGCCCGGGACGAACCAGGGATAGCCCTTGATCATCTTGTAGGTGAAGATCGACTGCCAGAAACCCGCGGCGTCCTTCGCCTGCAGCGCGTTGTAGAAGATCTTGTACCAGTAGGAGAACAGGACGTTGAGATAGACCGAGATCAGGTTGAGCGCGATGATGGTGCCGAGCAGGGCCAGCGCCGCCCAGCGTTCTTCCGAGCTGAAATAGGGCTTGGCGAGGCGCCAGGCATCGGCGAGCGCGGCACCGACCGCTCGGAGGAATTTCATGGATGGGCCTCCGCCGCCCGGCCGATCGCCGAGAGCCAGCGCTGGAGGCGCGCCGCGTTCGTGCCGAAATCGGAATAGCCGTAGATCGAGTGGGAATAGAGGATGAGATCGCTGCCGCCGGCCGGGTCGGGGCGGATCTGGGCGATCACCACGTCGGGGAAATTGGCCGCCGGCGTGCGGGCCACCCAGGCCTGCTGCAGCCGGTCGGGAAAGGCGTCGAGCGTGTAGGTGCGTGGCTCGGCGCCGGCGACACGCGCGACCAGCGCGTAAAGCGCGGCAGGGGGCAGAGCGTAGCGCGGCGTGTCAAAGGCGGGTTTCGGGATGAAGCCGGCGGGGGCTGCAAGCGCCTTGTTCGGCGATGACGGCAGCGTGAGATGGGTGAAATCGACGAAACCGGGCGGCTTGACCCCGGCAGCCCCGGCCTTGCCGCAGGCAGGGAAGATCAGACTCAGCAGCAGCGGCAGGATGCCAACGGCCATCAGGTTTCCTCCGTTGTTTCGGCCTCGACGCCGGGCAGGCGCAGACGGATCACGCCGCGCATCGCGTCGGGGTCGACGGCCCTGCCCTTGCGAAGGATGATGATTTCGCCCCGGCGCGCAAGATCCCCGGCGGCACGGCGGACGGCGGCAAGATGGCGGCGCCAGGCGTCCGGCGCGGTTTCGCCGCGCGCGGCGGCGATCTGGCGGGCGGCATCGGTCGGACAGATCGAGGCGCCCGGACGGCGGTCCGCAAGGGTGGCGCGGATGGCGCGGCCAGCCTCGTCGGGAGTCGCGGGGGCGGAAGGCCTGGCGGAATGCGGAACGGCGGTCATCGCGCATTCTCTGGCCCGGATCGGGGCCTCGGGCAAGTTCCGGTGGCGGGTTCAGCCGTTCAGCCGCAGCCGCGCGCGCATCACATCCGCCGGCAATGCCGGGCCGACCCACGGTCCCTGAGCCTGGCCGATGCCGAGTTCGCGGGCCTTCTGCAATTCCGTCTCGGTCTCGATCCCGTCGATCGAGACGAGGACGTCGTAGCGGCGCGCAATATCGATCGCGGCACGGATCAGCACCACGTCCGGTCCGGCCGGATCGTTCACGAGCGCATGCGCCAGCCGGCGATCGAGCTTGAGGCCGGTGAACGGGAGCCGGGAGAGCAGCGCGAGGCCGCCGAACGCGTTCCCAAACCCTTCGAGGGTGACGCCGATTCCGGCTTCGCGCAGGCTGGCGATCTGCTGTTGCAACAGATCACCGCCGATGACGAGTTCGGCCTCGTCGATCAGGATGTCGATCCGGTGCGGCTCGATGCCCAGGGGATCCAGCGTCTGCAGCGCGACCTCGCCGATCAGGCCGTCCGCCAGCGCATGGCCGGACATCGGCACCGAAATCTGCCAGCGCGGCGGCCCGCAGGCCAGTTCTTCCGCCGCGATGCGCAGCGTGTGGCATAACATCTCGTGGCGAAGCGGCGCGCGGTCGATCCCGCGGAGGAGCGGCGCCACGGGCATGAGCCCGCGGCGGCGATTCGGCAGGCCGAGCCACAGTTCGGCCGAGACGAAGCCATCGCCGGGGGACGCGAGATCGAGCCGCGGCAGGTAGCGCAGAACAAAGCTGTCATTGCGGAGAGCCTCGGCGAGGCGGGCGGCGCGCTTGCGCTGCTCGCCCGCCTCGAGACGGCGAAGCGAGGCGCGTTCCCGACGCTCCGACTCGGTCCGCCCGGCGACAGGACGGCGCGACTGCACGGGCATCAGGCCAGAGGACGGCTGAAGGTCCGGAGACTGGGGTAAACTCAAGCGCCTTTGCTCCATCACGGCTGAACACCTGGCAGTGATGATGGCGCAGCGAGGTAAAATATAGCTTAACGGTGCAACATAAATGCGACCATCATCCTGCGGCGTCTCGATTTTTCAGACTGCGACCGTGTCGAGCAGGCGGGTCGTGCCGAGCCGCGCGGCGGCGAGGAGACGGGCGCCGTCGTCCGGAGCGGTCAGCGGCGCGAGGGTCCCGGCGTCAACCAGTTCGAGATAGTCGACGATGAAGCCGCCCTCAGCGAGCGCCCGCCGGCCGGCGGCCAGCGCCGCCGCCGCGGGCTCGCCGTCACGCAGGGCGGCGCGCACCCGGCGGAGCACCTGGTGGAGAAGCGGGGCACGGGCGCGGTCCGCAGGGTCGAGATAGCGGTTGCGCGATGACATGGCGAGGCCATCCTTCTCGCGCAGGGTGGGGCCGACAACGATCTCGACCGGCAGGAACAGGTCGGCCGCGACGCGGCGGATTACCTGCACCTGCTGCCAATCCTTCTCGCCGAAATAGGCGGCATCGGGACGGACCTGGCCGAGGAGCTTGACCACCACCGTCGCGACGCCGCGGTAGTGGCCGGGACGGACCGCGCCCTCAAGCACGACGGACAGGCCGGCAACCTCGACCGAGGTGGCATCGCCGGGCGGATACATCGTGGAGACCTCGGGCAGCCAGGCCAGCGCGCACCCGGCTTCGGCGAGCAGGGCGCAGTCGCGCTCGGGGTCGCGCGGGTAGCGGGTGAAGTCCTCATTCGGGCCGAACTGGGTGGGGTTGACGAAAATCGACGCCGCAACGACGTGGCCGGCCTCGCGCGCGGCGCGGACGAGCGAGAGATGCCCCTCATGCAGCGCGCCCATGGTCGGCACCAGGGCGAGGCGGGCGCGGCCACCATCCGTCAGCGCCGCGCGGGCGGCGCGGAGATCCGGAACATTGCGGACGATCTGCATGCTGTCTCTCCGTGAACGGCCTCGAGTTGCCGGGGGTTTTTGGGCGAAACCGGTCGCGGCGTCCATGCCCGGCAGCGGGCATGCGGCATGACGGAAGCGGCGGCGTGACATATTCGTGAAAGCATAAACAATCCGCGAGCCAACCGACCGGCAGGAGATGCCGCGCTTTTGAAATGGGCGAACTGCTTATATGTAGCCAGCATGGCACGGCAATCGTCTCCCGCGAAACAGTGGATCCGTCAGGAAATCAGGCTTGGAGGACGGCGCGCGCGGCTCGCGATCGGGCTCGGCATCGCCTCGGTGCTGGTTGCGATCGGGCAGATCGCCTGCGCGGCCGGGTTGCTTGCCGCCGCGATCGCACCGGGGCGGCTGCCGACGGCGCTCCTTGGACTCGGCTTCGTCACCGCCGCCCTGGTGCGGGCCGCGCTGATCGTCGGGCAGGAACACGAGGCGAGCCGGCTCGGCATCGCCGCGCGCCGGCGGCTGCGCAGCGATACGCTGGGACGGCTGATGAGCGCCGGGCCGGGGCTGCTGCGCGGGCGGCATTCGGCAGAACTCTCGATCATCGTCGTCGACCGGATCGAGGCGATGAACGGGCTCCACGGACGCTGGCTTCCTGCGGCGCGGCTCGCCGCGATCGGGCCGGCGCTCGTCGCTCTCGCCGCGGCGATCGCCGACTGGCGCAGCGGTGTGATCCTCGCATGCGCCGGCCTCCTGGTGCCGATGTTCATGGCGATCACCGGAATTGGCACCGGCGTCGCGGCCCGGCGACAGTTCACCGCCATGGCGCGCCTGCAGACCCGCTTCCTGGACCGTGTGCGCGGCATCGCCACCATTGTGCTGGCGGGGCGCGCCGAAACCGAGGCCGCAGCGCTTGGGCGCGCCGCGGACGAACTGCGCCTGCGCACGATGCGCATATTGCGGGTTGCCTTTCTCAACGCCACCGCGCTCGACCTGCTTGCCGCGGCGGCACTGGTTGGAATTGCCATCCGCTTCGCCGGCCCCCTGCTCGCCGGCCAGACGGCGCTGGCGCCGACCGCATTGTTCTGCGTGTTGCTGGTGCCGGAATTCTTCGCGCCGTTCCGCGCCTTCTCGGCCGTGTATCAGGACCGGATGACGGCACAGACCGCGGCCGAAGACCTTGTCGGCCTGCCCGAACCGACGGTGGCGGCGGTGCCGCCGGACGCGATCCGCAATGTGCCAGCCCAGGGCATCACCATCGCCTTTGAAGGCGTCGGCTTCGCCTGGGACCAGGAACGCGGCCCCGTGCTGCGGGATCTGAGCTTCCAGTTGCCCGCGGGCGAGACGATGATGCTGGTCGGCCCGTCGGGATCGGGGAAATCGACCATCATCGAGCTGCTGCTTGGCTATATCCGGCCGCAATCCGGGCGGATTACGCTGAACGGCGCACCGATCGAGACGATCGTGCCGACAGCGCTCGCCCGCATGACGGCGCTCATCAGCCAGCGGCCGGTGTTGTTCGCCGGGACGATCGAGGAGAACATCCGGCTCGGGCGACCGGAAGCGAGCGAGGCCGAACTGCTGGAGGCGGTGCGCCTTGCGCGCGTGAACGAATTTGCCGAGCGGCTGCCGGAGGGGCTGGCGACGCGGATCGGCGAAGGCGGCTACGGGCTGTCGGGCGGGCAGGCGCAGCGGATCGCCATTGCCCGCGCCTTTCTCAAGGATGCCAGCCTGTTGCTGCTCGACGAACCGACCGCCCAGCTCGATCCGGCGACGGAGCGCGAGGTGGTGGAAAGCCTCAAGCGGCTGGCGATCGGGCGGACCGTGGTGCTGGCCAGCCACGCGGCCTTCGCGCATGAATTCAGCGGCCGCAAGCTCGATCTTGGCGCGGCACAGACCGCGCGGCTCGAGGGGGTGGCGTGATGACGGACTCCGTGCTGGCGCCGCTGCTGCGGGTGATCCTGATCTGGCGGCGGCAGGCGCCGGCGATCGTGTTCGGCGCGCTGGTGGCACTGGCCTCGCTTGCCGCCGGGATCGCGCTGATGGCGGCGGCCGGCCACTATATCGCCGCCGCCGCGCTCGGCATCACCCTCGCGGTACCGGTGGCGCTGGAGGTGACCGGCGTCGCGCGGGTCGTGCTGCGCTATCTTGAACGGCTGACGACGCATGACGCGACATTCCGCGCGCTGGCGGCGCTGCGGCTCTGGTTCTACCGCGGGCTCGCGCGCAGCGCCGCCGGCGGCCTTGGCTTCCGCCGCTCCGGGGATGTGCTGGCGCGGCTGGTGAACGACATCGAGGCGCTGGACGGCGTGCTGCTGCGCCTGCTGATCCCCCTGCTCGGGGCGGCGATGCTGGTGCCGGTGCTGCTGGTCGCGGTCGCGCGCGACGACGAGACCGCCGCCGCCCTGGTGCTCGTGCTCTTCGCCGTGGTCGCCTTCGTGATGCCGTGGCGGGCAATGCTCGCGGCGCGGGCGGCCGCGGCGGACGAGACCGAGGCGGGCGGCGCATTGCGGGTTTCGGTTCTCGATACGCTGACCGGACTCCGCGAAATCAAGGTCTACGAGGCCGAGGGCCGGATGCTCGCCGGCGTGCAATGGCAGGAATCGCGGCTGTTCCGGGCCGAACGCGACCTCGCCGCGCGCGGAGGGGCGCTCCAGGGCCTCGCGTTTCTGGCCACCCAGGCGGCACTGCTTGCGGTGCTGCTGATTCATGGCGCGAATCCGGTCGCGGTGGTGGTGGCGGTGTTCGTCGTCGTTGCCGCCTTCGAGGTAGTGGGCGGCATGCCCCGGGCGGGCGTGACGGCGGGCCGCGCCTCCGCCGCCGCCTCACGCGTTATGCAGGCCGCCGAGGCCGAGCCGCGGGTGCGCGACCCGGCGCGGCCGGCGCCGATGCCGGGGAGCAACGCGCTCGCCTTCGAACATGTCGCCTTCCGCTGGACACCGGAGGGGCAGGCGGTGTTCGAGGATCTGTCGCTCGATATACCGGCGGGATCTCGTATCGCGGTGCTCGGGCCGTCCGGGGCGGGCAAGTCCACACTCGCGGCGCTGGCCCTCAAACTGGTTTCGCCGGATGAAGGACAGATCCGGCTCGGCGGCACCGATATTGCCACGCTGCGCTCGGCCGATGTGCGAAGGCGGATCGCGTGGCTGTCGCAGACGACGCATCTGTTCGCCGACACGATCCGCAACAACCTGCTGATTGGCCGCGACGATGCGGATGACGACGCGCTTTGGGCCGCGCTGGAGGCGGCTCGCATCGCCGATATGGTGCGCGCCCTGCCGGACGGGCTGGAGGCCTGGGTGGGCGAGCAGGGATCGCAGTTCTCGGGCGGCCAGGGCCGACGCCTCGCGCTGGCGCGCACGCTGCTGAGCCCGGCGCCGATCCTGATCCTCGACGAGCCGTGTTCGGGCCTCGATCTCGAGACCGAGCGCGCTTTCCTCGCGACGCTGAACAACACGCTGGAGGGGCGCACCGTGCTGATGATCACCCACCGGCTGACCGGGGTCGAAAGACTCGACCGGGTTTACCGGCTGCAGAACGGCAGGCTGACGCCGGCGGCCAGATGATCAGGAGTTATGGCAGCGCCGCGGACGGTGGCGCCCCGCGTCACGCAACGGCGGCGAGGTCCGGCTCCGCCACGCCGGCGAAGCGGTAGTTCGCACGATCGGCGAACAGGGCGCGGAGCAGCAGATTGTTGAGCCGGTGGCCGGTGCGGGCACCGACAAAGCGGCCGCGGATCGCGGCGCCAGCGAGGGCGAGATCGCCCACCACGTCGAGCAGCTTGTGGCGGACGAATTCATCCGGGCTGCGCAGGCCCTCGGGGTTGATCACCTCATCGCCGTCGACCACCACGGCGTTGGCGAGCGTGCCGCCGAGGGCAAGCCCGGCCTCGCGCAGGCGATCGATGTCCTGCTTCATGGTGAACGTGCGGGCGCGGGCCAGTTCGGCGGCGAAGCTCTCGGGCGTGATCTCGAGCGAGAGGGCCTGGCGGCCGATGGCACGGGCGGGAAAGTCGATCTGGAGCGCGGCGGAGAAGCCATATTCGCCTTGCGCCGCGGGCCGCAGCTCGGCGAAGGCAGAGCCGTCGCTCACGCGGACCGGGCGGCGGATTTCGATGATGTCGCGCGGCAAGCCTGTCTCGACGATGCCGGCACAGTTGAGAAGGAAGACGAACTCGGCCGCCGACCCGTCCAGGATGGGGATTTCCGGGCCATCGACCTCGACCAGCGCATCGTCGATACCGAGGCCTGCGAGCGCGGCCATCACATGCTCGACCGTGCCGATACGCGCCTCCGGCCGGGCCGGATCGGCCAGCACGGTGCAGAGCCTGGTGTCGGCCACGAGATCGTGACGGGCCGGAATCGTGACGCCGAGATCGGTCCGGCGGAAGCGGATGCCGCTGCCCGGCTCGGCGGCGGCAAAACGCAAATTCACCTCCTGGCCGCCGTGCAGCCCGACGCCGCGGCAGGAGATCGCCGCTCTCAGCCCACGTCGCGGCACCGGGACATCCTGCCCGGGTGCGACATGGCCATGAAACTGTGCGGCGGCATACATCATCTAATAGAAGCCTTGTCGGTGAGCGCAGGATGGCCGACCGCCATCCTTATTGCGCTGCAAACTAGCCCGGTCGGGCGTTATGGGGAAATCAATGAATATTTCTGATTATTTCTGTATAAGCCTATGATTTTGTTGTTTTCGTGGCGGGGCTGACATAATCCGATCACAAGCCCGCGCCAGGCGGTTTGCCTTTGCCGGCCGGTTCTGCTTTCAGGGAGCCGAAGCGCGGCGCCGCCGCGCCGAGCCGGGGACCGCATGACCGTTGCACTGATCGTCGCCGCCGGCCGGGGCCATCGCCTCGGCGGGCCCATTCCAAAACAGTATCGCCTGCTCGACGGCGTGCCGATCCTTCGCCGCACGGCGGAGGCACTGCGCCGGCATGCCTCGATGCGCGCCGTGTTCGTGGTGATCAATCCGGCGGACCGCGCGCTGTATGACGAGGCGATGTCGGGGCTTGGCCTGCCGGAACCGGTCGCTGGCGGCGCCTCGCGGCAGGAATCGGTGCGCAACGGGCTTGAGGCGATCGCCAGCGTCGCACCGGAGAGGGTGCTGATCCATGACGGGGTGCGGCCGTTCGTGGCGCCGGACGTGATCGGCGCGGTGATCGGCGCGCTCGACCGCGTGCCGGGCGCCGTGGTCGGCGTGCCGGTGACCGATACGCTGAAACGCTGCAGCGGCGCGATCGTGACCGGCACGGTGGACCGCGCCGATCTGTGGCGGGCACAGACGCCGCAGGGGTTCCGCTATGACGCAATTCTCGGCGCGCACCGGCTGGCGCAGACGGCGCATCGGGGGCGGGATTTCACCGATGACTGCGCGGTCGCCGAACTCGCGGGGCTGGCGATCGAGATGGTTCCGGGCAGCGAGGAGAATTTCAAGATCACCACGGAGGCCGACCTGCTGCGGGCCGAGGCGCTGCTTCGCGAACGGGCGCGCGCACTCGCGGGATAGGGCCGCCCTGCCCGGCCCCGGCGCGACGCCTTAACCGATTCCGGCCGCCGCGATCAGCACGACTCCAAGCCCGACCAGCACGAGACCGGTGATCTCGCCGCGTTTGGTGCGTTCGCGCAGGAAGAAATGGCCGACCGCGAGGGTGAACAGGATCTCGATCTGGCCAAGGCCACGCACCAGGGCGACGTTGGTCAGCGCGAATCCGGCGAACCAGCAGCCGGAGCCGAAGGCCGAGAGCACGCCGACCGGCGCGGCGCGGCGCCAGAGGGTGAAGCATTTCGCAAGCTCGGCCCGGTTCCGCAACGCCATGAAGCCGCCCTGTGCCAAGGTTTGCAGGGCGTTGGTCACGGTCAGGGTCAGCAGCGCCTTGAGCAGGACCGGCGTGTCGGCGCCAAGCGTCAGTGTTGCGTTGCGCAGCAGGATCGCGGTGACGGCGAAGCTGAAGCCCGAGCCGAGACCGCAAAGGGCGGCGGGCTGCGCCGAGGCGCGCAGCAGGTCGGCGGCCGAGAATTTCTGGCCGGCGAAGGACAGCGCGAGAACGCCGGCGACGGCAAGCATGATGCCGACGATCGCCTCGGGCGGGATGCGCACGCCAAGGACGAGGACGGAAAAGATGACGAGCTGCGCCGCCTCGGTCTTCGCATAGGCGGTGCCGACCACGAAGTTGCGATGGCCGAAGGCCATGATCAGCAGCATGGTGCCGAAGATCTGCGCGACGCCGCCGGCAAGACAGTCGAGCACGAAGGCGGGCGGGATCGCCGGCAGGGACCGCCGGAGCAGGAAGAGGGCGGCGCCGAGCAGCAGGATATCGGCCGGCAGAGCATAGACGAAGCGGACGAAGCCCGCCGCCGGGGCGCTGAGCGCGCCGCGCAGCCGGGCCTGCAGCGCCGTGCGCCAGACCTGGAACAGGGCGGCGGCGATGGTGATCGGAATCCAGGCGGGAACGAGGCTCATGTCAGGGAGGCCACATGGGCGCAGAACCGGACGGCGAGGGCGATGAGGTCGGCGATGACGGCGGCGCCGAGGGCGGGATCGGCGCCGGTGGCGTCAGCCGTGGCGGAGGACGGGGCGATTTCGGGATATTCGGCCGGAGCGTCGATCTCGACGTCCTCGAAGCCGATCGTGCCGAAGCCGATGACCGGGCAGCCGAGCAATCTGGCGCCGGGTGCGGGCTTCACCGCGAGGTCGGGCCGCGCGGCATCGGGGCGGAGGGCCAGGGTGATCGAGGCGAGCGGCTCGGCGCCGTGGCCGAACCGGCCGGCAGCGGGGCCGATGCGCCGCTCCATCAGCCGGCGGGCGACCTTCCAGAGATAGAACGAAGGGATGATCGGCCCGCCGGCGCGGCGGATCGAGAGGGTGACCTCATGCACCAGCGGCGCGTTGCCGCCATGACCGTTGAGGATGACGATGCGGTCGAGTCCGGTGCGCCGGAGATCGGCGATCAGGTCGGCGAGCACGGCGCGGAATGTCGCGGGCGCGAGGGCGAGGCCGCCGGGAACCGCGCCGAAATGGTCCGCCGCGCCGAAGGGCAGCGCGGGTGCGGCGAGCGTCAATGTGCCGGCCTCGGTTGCCGCCCGCGCGATCCGCCCGGTCAGGGCAGCGGCGAGGCGGAAATCGCCCATCGGTGCGTGGGCGCCCTGATCCTCCTGGCTGCCGAGCGGCAGGAGCACGAGCGGGCGGCGCGGCAGCAGGGCGCGCAGTTCGGCGCTTGTCAGATCGTCGAGCCCGGTCTTTTCCATTTTTTCATCCTGTTCCACACGACGCCATGCTGGACGCAATGGCGGCCCGCTGGCAATGAAGCTGCGATGATTTGGGGGAGCCTGCATGCCTGATCAGACACAAGCGCGCGACGCCGGAATCGTTCCGGTCATTCTTGCGGGGGGGACCGGCACGCGGCTGTGGCCTGTGTCGCGCAAATCCTATCCCAAGCAATTCTGGCCCCTGATCTCCTCGCGCACCATGTTGCAGGAGACGGCGTCGCGCGCGCAGGGCGAGCTGTTCGCGGCACCCATCGTGGTGGCGAACGACGAGCACCGCTTCATCGTCGCCGAGCAGTTGCGCGGCAGCGGGCACACGGGGGCGCGGATCCTGCTCGAACCCGTCGGGCGCAACAGCGCGCCGGCGATCGCGGCCGCCGCGTTCCTGGTGGCGGAGGGCGATCCGGATCAGGTCATGTGGATCATGGCCGCGGATGCCTCGATCGCGGATGCGGCCGCCCTCGGCCAGGCGCTTGGCATCGCCGCCGCCGCCGCGCGGGAGGGTCACATCGTGACCTTCGGCATGCGGCCGAGCGTGGCCGAGACCGGCTATGGCTATATCGAGCAGGGCGAGGCGCTCGCCGGGCATCATGGCGCGTTCCGCATCGCCCGCTTCGTCGAGAAACCCGATGCCGCGACGGCGGCGACGCTGATCGCCGACGGACGGCATTACTGGAATTCAGGCATGTTCGTCGCCACCGCCCGGACCATGCTGTCGGAAATGGAGCGCCTCGCTCCCGAAGTTGCCCGCAGCGTGCGCGCGGCATTCGACACGCGCCGCCCCGACCTCGATTTCATCCGGCTCGATGCGGAGGCCTTTCGCGGCTCGCCGGAAATCAGCATCGACTACGCGATTGCGGAAAAGACCGATCGCGCCGTGGTCGTGCCGGCCTCGCTCGGCTGGTCGGATGTCGGCTCGTGGTCGGCGATCTGGGAGATCGCGGAGAAGGATGCGGCAGGCAACGCGGCGCTCGGCGATGCGGTGATCGAGGACTCGACGGGTTGCTATGTCCGCAGCGACGGCGCGGTGACGGCGGTGCTCGGCCTCGAGAATACCGTTGTGGTCACAACGCCGGATGCCGTGCTGGTCGCGCACCGCGACAAGGCGCAGAACGTCAAGCGCGTGGTGGACGCGCTCAAGCGGCTGAAGCGCCCCGAGGCCGAGGATCACAACCGCGTCTACCGCCCCTGGGGGTTCTATGAGAGCCTGATCCAGGGCGACCGCTTCCAGGTGAAGCGTATCGTGGTGATGCCGGGCGCGAAGCTCAGCCTGCAAAAGCATTTCCACCGCGCGGAGCACTGGGTGGTGGTGGCCGGCTCGGCGCTGGTGACGCGGGACGAGGAGACGCTTCTCGTGCGCGAGAACGAGAGCATCTACCTGCCGCTCGGCTGCGTGCACCGGATGGAGAACCCGGGCAAGATTCCGCTGACCCTGATCGAGGTGCAGTCGGGCTCGTATCTCGGCGAGGACGACATCGTCCGCTTCGAGGATACATACGGGCGTAGCTGACGGGCGTAGCTGAAACAGTCCATGTTCCGTTTTTGTTCTTGACTTCGCGCCGGAATTCCGGTGTGTTGACCAAGAACGGAACGAGAACATGGAAACGGTCATTCCCCGAAAGCTGCGGCCGGATGGTCGCGGCACAAGACTGGACCCGCCGAACCGGTTCGAGACGGTGCGGCAGGACGCATTCGATGACGGCTGGGGCACGCTGGACGAAGCGCCGCCGCCACCGGCCACCGTGCTGATCCGCGATGCGACGAAATCGGTCATCAGCCGGAACGACAGCCCGGATCTCGGCTTCGATCGCGGGCTGAATCCCTATCGGGGCTGCGAGCATGGCTGCATCTATTGCTATGCGCGGCCGACCCATGCGTGGATCGGCATGTCGCCGGGGCTCGATTTCGAGACGAAGCTGGTCTTCAAGCCGGAGGCGGCGACGCTTCTGGAACGGGAGCTTTCGCGCAAGGGCTACCAGGCGGCGCCGATCGTGCTCGGATCGAACACCGACCCGTATCAGCCGGTGGAGCGGCAGCTGCGGCTGACCCGTGCGGTGCTGGAAGTTCTGGAGCGGTTCGGGCATCCGGTGTCCATCGTCACCAAGTCGGCCGGGGTGCTGCGGGATGTCGACATTCTCGGGCGGATGGCAGCGCGCAACCTGGCCCGTGTGCACCTCTCGGTGACGACGCTGGACGCGCGACTCGCGCGGGCGATGGAGCCGCGCGCGGCGGCGCCGGGGCGGCGGCTCGATGCGATCACCGGACTGAAGGCGGCGGGAATTCCGGTCGGCGTGCTGGCGGCGCCGATGATACCGGGGGTGAACGACGCCGAGCTCGAGCGGATTCTCGAGGCGAGCGCCAGGGCCGGCGCATCCTGCGCCAGCGCCATCCTGCTGCGCCTGCCGCACGAACTCGGCGCATTGTTCGAGGACTGGCTGAAGCGCACCATGCCCGACCGTGCCGCGCATGTGCTGAGCCTGATCCGCCAGACCCGCGGCGGCGCGCTCAACGATGCCGCGTTCGGCAGCCGGTTCCGCGGCAACGGCGCATATGCCGCGCTGCTGCGCGCGCGCTTCCACCGGGCGGCGCGGCAGTTCGGGCTGAGCGACGCGCCGCCGCCGCTCGATTGCGGGCAGTTCGCGAAGCCGCCGGCGAAGGCGGCATCCGCCCAGCTTTCGCTGTTCTGACGTGGCGCCGGGTCAGGCGTTCTTCAGATAGGCGTCGTACTCGACGTCCGAGATCCGGCGACGGAACTCGGCGATTTCCTGGCGCTTGCAGGCGGCGAAGATGGACTGGAAGCTTTCGCCGAAGATCGCGCGGGTAAGGGGCGAGCTGGCGAAGCGCTCGGTGGCCTGGCTCCAGGCGATTGGCAGGCGCGGCGCGGTGGCGGCCACCTTGTCGCCGAAGGTTTCCTCGCCCGGATCGGCCCCCTCCCCGATCCCCTTGTCCATCGCGCCGAGCAGAGCGGCGAGGACGAGATAGGGATTGCAGTCGGCCCCGGCGACGCGGTGCTCGATGCGGGCCGCGGCGGGGTCGGCATTGATCACCCGGATCGAGGACATGCGGTTGTCGTGCCCCCAGTCGCCAAAGACGGGCGCATGGGTGCCGGGGGCGAAGCGGCGGTAGGAATTGGCGTGCGGGGCGAAGGTCAGCATCGTGTCCGGCATCGCCGCGACGAGGCCGCCGAGCGCATGGTAGAGTGCCGGGGCGGCGCGCGCGGCATCGCCGGTGAAGACGTTGCGGCCGGCGCGGTCGAGCAGCGAAACATGGACATGCATGCCGCTGCCGGCCCAGTTGCCGAAGGGCTTGGCCATGAAGGTCGCGGCGAGGCCGTGCTTGCGGGCGATGTGCTTGACCGAGCGCTTGAACAGCACCGCATCGTCGGCCATGCGCAGCGCATCCGCCGCGTAGTGCAGCGTGACCTCGAACTGGCCGGGGCCGTTCTCGCTGATCAGCGTGTCGAGCGCGATCGACTGGGCGTCCGCCGCGCGCAGAAGATCGCGCAGCACGGGTTCGTAGTCGTGGATCTCCCAGAGCCCCAGCGTATCCGTCTGCCACCCGCGCCAGTGGCTTTCATCGGCGCCGCGCGGGGCGACACGCTGCCCGCCGGTCCGGTTCGGGTCGAGCAGGTAGAATTCCAGCTCGATCCCGACCGCCGCGGTGAGGCCGCGCGCGGCGAGGCGGTCGATCACGCGGGACAGCACGCCGCGCGGATCGGCGTAGAAGAGCGAGCCGTCCGGCTCCTGCATGGTGAGCAGCGCCTGGGCGGCGCGGCCCTCGGCCCAGGGCATGATGGCGACGCTGTGCGGCACGGCGAAGCACTTGCCGTCCGGGTCGCCGGTGTCGAAGGCGATGCCGCCCTCGACGATGTCCCGCCCCCAGATGTCGAGCAGGTAGGCCGAGCGCGGCAGGGCGACGCCGCCGGTAAACAGCGCGTCCGCCCGGTCGCGCTGCAGCCACTTGCCGCGGGGAACGCCGTTCACATCGATGATGAACGCCTCGATCAGCTCGCAATCGGCGAGCAGCGCGCGCCGGTCCGCCGACGCCGCCATCGCGTCCATGTCAGACCGCCATCTCGCCGCGCACTTCATTCATCGTCGCGGTGATGGCGCGACGGGCGCGGGCGACCATGTCATCGATTTCCGCTTCGCCGATGATCAGCGGCGGCGCGAACACCATCGTGTCGCGCACCGCGCGCATCACCAGGTCGTTGGCGAAGCAGTGGTCGCGGCAGATCGTGCCGACGCGGCCCGTCTTCTCGAAGGGGCGGCGGGTGCGCCGGTCGGCGGTCAGCTCGATCGCGCCGATCAGGCCGACGCCGCGGATCTCGCCGACGATCGGCAGGTCGTCCAGCGCGGCATGCAGCCTTTCGCGCAGGATCTCGCCGCTGGCGGCGGCGCGGGCGGCAAGATCCTCGCGCTCGATGATGTCGAGATTGGCGAGGGCGACGGCGCAGGAGACCGGATGACCGGAATAGGTGAAGCCGTGATAGAACTCGCCGGTCTCGTTGATCAGCACCTCGGCCACGCGGTCACCCACCATGACGGCGGAGAGCGGCGCGTAGCCGGAGGTGATGGCCTTGGCGAGGGTCATCATGTCAGGCTGGATGCCGAAGGTTTCGCAGCCGAACATGCGGCCGGTGCGGCCGAAGCCGCAGATCACCTCGTCGGCGATCAGCAGGATGTCGTTCTCGCGGCAGATGCGCTGGATTTCCGGCCAGTAGGTCGCGGGCGGGATGATGACGCCGCCGGCGCCCTGGATCGGCTCGCCGATGAAGGCGGCGATGTTGTCGGCCCCGAGTTCGGCGATTTTCGCTTCCAGCGCGCGGGCGGCGTGCAGGCCGAACTCCGCCGGGTCCATCTGGCTGCCGCGGCCATACCAGTAGGGCGGCATGATATGGGCGAAGTCGGGCAGCGCGGCACCCTGGCGGTGCATGTCCTTCATCCCGCCGGCGGCAGCACCCAGCGTGGTGGAGCCGTGATAGCCGTATTCGCGGCCGATGACGATGCGCTTGGCGGGTTTGCCGCGTGTGATCCAGTAGGTGCGGGCCATGCGCAGCGCGGTATCGACCGCTTCGGAGCCGGAGCAGGCGAAGAAGGCGTGGTTCAGGTCGCCCGGCGCCATCGCGGCGAGACGCTCGGCGAGGGCGATGACCGGGCGCGTCGAGGTCTTGAAGAAGGTGTTGTAGAAGGGCAGCGCGCGCATCTGCGCCGCCGAAGCCTCGACCAGTTCCTCGCGCCCGTAGCCGGCGGCGACGCACCAGAGGCCGGCCATCGCATCGAGGACGCGGCGGCCCTGATCGTCGGTCAGCCAGACGCCGTCACCGCCGGTGATGATGCGGACGCGCCCCTCGTGGAGGGATTTGTGGTCGGAAAACGGGTGGAGATGGTGGGCAGCGTCGGCCGCCTGCCAGTCGAAGGCAATGGTCTGGTCGGACATGATCTACTCCGTTGTGTCGTGCGTGGGTGACGGCCGGGGCCGCGTGACGGCAACGATCAGGAGCGGGGCGGGCTGAAACCGATTCGCGCGCAGAGGCGCAGCATCTCGGCTTGCAGGTCGAGGCCGGCGCGCGGGGCGACGAGGCGGAGCGTCGCCGCGCGGCGGGCCGGATCGGACCTGGTTTCACCGAAGCGTGTCATCGCGTGACACAGTATCGGCTCCGGCGGCGCTGTTCAACCGGAATGTGCCGGTTCAGAAGCTCGGCGGTGTGTTGGCGCTGATCACCTCGCAGACCTCGTCGAACGGGTTGCGGAAGCGATGCGGGATCCGGCTGCGGAAATAGTAGGCCTCGCCGGCGCCGAGGGTGCGTTCCTGGTCGCCGACGGTGACGACGATGCGGCCGCGGATGATGACGCCAGCCTCCTCGCCCTCGTGACGGAGCATCGCCTCGCCGGTATCGGCGCCGGGGCTGTAGGTTTCGTGCAGCATCTGCAATGCCCGGTCCTTCAGGCGCCGACCGACCATGCGGAAGGAGATCCGCTCGTCGAAGGCGATTTCGGTAAGGTCGGCGGCGGTGAAGAACACATCCTCCGGCGCGGTCAGATCGAGCGTGAAGAACTCGGCGAGGGACATCGGGATGCCATCGAGGATTTTCTTCAGCGAGGAGATCGACGGGCTGACCCGCCCCTGCTCGATCAGCGAAATGGCGCCGTTGGTCACGCCGGCGCGACGGGCAAGCTCGCGCTGGGTGAGGCCGAAGATCTGGCGCATCCGGCGCAAACGCGCGCCGACGCCCGCATCGGCGGCGGTTGCCGGATCGGATGGATCGGGAGGGTCTGGCGGTTCGGGCGCGTCGGCGTCCATGCTCAGGCGAGAACCTGCTCGACCGGCAGCAGGTCGTGACCGAGGGCTGCGGCGACCGCCGGGTGGACGATCCGCCCGTTAGCGACGTTGAGACCGGCGCGCAGATGCGGATCGGCGCGAAGGGCCTCGCGCCAGCCCTGCCCGGCGAGGCGCAGCGCGTAGGGCAGCGTCGCCTGGGCGAGGGCGAAGGTCGAGGTGCGGGGGACGGCGCCCGGCATGTTGGCGACGCAGTAATGCACGACGCCGTCGACCACGTAGGTCGGGTTGTCGTGCGTGGTGGGCTTGCTGGTCTCGAAGCAGCCGCCCTGGTCGATCGCGACATCGACCAGCACGGCGCCGCGGCGCATGTGGCCGAGCATGTCGCGCGTGACCAGCTTCGGCGCCGAGGCGCCGGGGACGAGGACCGCGCCGATGACGAGATCGGCGTTGAAGACGGTCTGCTCCAGCGCTTCCGTGGTGGAGAACATCGTTTTCAGCCGCGGCCCGTAGAGATCGTCGAGCTGGGCGAGGCGGGCGATCGACTTGTCGAGGATGGTGACATCGGCGCCCATGCCGAGAGCGATGCGGGCCGCGTTAGTGCCGACCACGCCGCCGCCGAGCACGACCACATGGGCAGGCGGCACGCCGGGCACGCCGGCGAGCAGGACGCCGAAGCCGCCTGCGGCCTTCTGCAGCGACACGGCACCGACCTGCACCGCCATGCGGCCGGCGACCTCGCTCATCGGCGCCAGCAGCGGCAGGCGGCCTTGCGCGTCGGTCACAGTTTCGTAGGCGATGGCGATGGCGCCCGACTGCATCAGCAGCTTCGCCTGCTCCGGATCGGGGGCGAGGTGGAGATAGGTGAAGAGGATCTGACCCGGGCGCAGGCGGCGGCATTCCTCGGGCTGCGGCTCCTTCACCTTCACGATCATCTCGGCTTCGGCAAAGACGGTTGCGGCATCCGCGGCGATGGCGGCACCGGCGCGCACATAGGCCGCATCGTCCATGCCGATCCCCTCCCCCGCGCCGGTTTCAACCAGCACGCGGTGGCCGTTTGCGTGCAGCTCGCGCACCGAAGCGGGCGTGAGGCCGACCCGGAATTCGTTGTTCTTGATCTCCCGCGGAACGCCGATCAGCATGGACAGAATCCTTTCGCGACGCTGTAGTGTTTAGAATAATAATCAGAGCCTAGCCGCGCCATCCCGCTCGCGCAACCAGCTTACGCGATCGTCGCTTACATTCCGCAAAGAAAGACCAAATCTTTCAACCGAAATCCTGTGCCGTCCCGGGAAATTTCGACATCATGATATTTTGTCGTTGATTATTCTTGACGACCGTCGCGACTTTCGCGATGCTTTGCGCATTGGGAGCATAAGCCAGCACAAGAACCGAACCGTCCGGCAGGGACCACCTGCCCGAAAGCTGGGAGATCGCATGAAGTGGATTACTGCGCCGGAACGCCGTGGCGCCGCGCGAACGTCATCAACGGGGGCTTGCGGCTGATGGCGGGCCCGGTAGTCTCGGCGGCCATGAAACCGCACGACGCAGCAAGCGAACCGGCCGTGGCCGATCGACGCGGCCAGATTGTCCTCGAAGACATCAGCCGCGTTTTCGCCGCCGATGTCGTTGCCGTAGACCGCATCAATCTGGTGATACATCCAGGCGAATTCTTCACGCTGCTCGGCCCTTCCGGCTGCGGCAAGACCACGTTGCTGCGCATGATCGCCGGTTTCGAGACACCCGATTCCGGACGCATCCTGGTCTCCGGGCGAGAGATGCAGGCGGTGCCGGCGCATCGCCGCCCGGTGAACACGGTGTTCCAGTCCTATGCGCTGTTCCCGCATCTGACGGTGGCGGAGAACATCGCCTTCGGGCTGCGGATGCGGGGGGTCGCGAAGGCCGAACGGCGCGAGCGGACACGGCGGATCATGGAACTGCTGCAGATCGACGCCTTCGCCAATCGCAATCCGGCGCAGCTTTCCGGCGGGCAGCGCCAGCGCGTTGCCCTCGCCCGCGCGCTGGTCAACGAGCCCGAGGTGGTCCTGCTCGACGAACCGCTTTCCGCGCTCGACGCCAAGCTGCGCGCGGAATTGCAGGTCGAGCTGATGCGGATGCAGAAAAGGCTTGGCATGACCTTCATTTTCGTCACCCACGACCAGCACGAGGCGCTGGTGATGAGCGACCGGATCGGGGTGATGCAGCGGGGGCGGCTGCTCCAGGTCGGACCGGTGCTTGATGTGTATGAGCGGCCTTCGAGCGTTTTCGTCGCCGAATTCCTGGGGCTGTCGAATATCTGGCCAGTCACCGCCCTGCCCGGCGGGCTGATTGACACGCCGCTCGGACCGCTGGCGATCGGCAACCCGGATCCGGCCTCCGGCACGGCGATGATCCGGCCCGAGAAGATCTGGATGTACAGCGAAAGCGGCGCACCGACGGGGCGGCCGAACATGGTTGCCGGCGTGGTGCGCGAGGCGATCTACATGGGCGCCTCGACGCAGTACCGGGTGGAGCTGGAAAATGGCGCGCCGCTGCTCGTCTACGACACCAACAACCAGGCGGCCGAACGCAGCTGGCGGCCCGGCGAGGCGGTGACCTGCGAGCTGAAGCCCGAAAATATCGTGCTCATCGGCTCATGAGCGCAACGACGGCAGACGCACGGCGAGGCAGTGCCGCGCGGGCGGAGCGCCTCGGCCGCGCCTTGCGGCTTTGGGTCACCGCCGGGCCGGGCCTCACCTGGATCGTGCTGTTCCTCGTATTGCCGAGCGCCATTCTGCTCGGCATCGGTTTCTTCACCTCGGGCAGCTATGGTGGACCCGAATTGCCGCTAACCCTGCAGCCGTTGCGCGAGGTTGCCGGCTATTCGATCCTGGGCTGGAGTTCCGGCAACATCACGGTGCTCGTGCGGTCGCTCATCCAGGCAATGAGCGCCGGCGTGCTGACGGTGCTGTTCGCCTATCCGGTCGTGTTCTACATCGTCACCCGCCCGCCGGCGGCACGGCCACTTCTGCTGCTGTTCATCGTGCTGCCGTCCTGGACCAACCAGGTGGTGCGGACCTATGCGTGGATGGAGCTGCTCGGGCCGGAATCGGCGCTGTCGCATCTCGTGCAGTCGCTCGGGCTGCTGCAGCCGCATCTCGGCCTGTTTCCGGGCGTGCTCGCGATGCAGATCGGGCTGACCTACAATTATTTGCCCTACATGGTCGTGCCGCTCTACGCCGCGGCGGAGAAGCTCGACTGGGCGCTGGTCGAGGCCGGGCGGGATCTCTACGCCTCCGGCCCCAGGCTGTTCTGGAACACGGTGTTTCCGCAGACGCTGCCGGGGCTGCTCTCGGGCATCATCCTCGTCGTCATCCCGGCCTTCGGCGATTACGTGGTGCCGACGCTGCTCGGCGGCGGCAAGTCGATGATGATCGGCTCGCTGATCGCCTCGCAGTTCCTGGAAACGCCGAACTGGCCCTACGGGGCGGCGCTGACGATCTTCATGCTGGTGTTCACCTGTGCGGGGCTGCTCGCCTTCCGCGTGCTGAGCAAGCGGCTCGGCGGCGCCGAAGAGAGCATGATGTGAGGCGCGGATGATGGCCATCTCGATGGGAAAATCGACGCGCCGTTCGCTGCTGGCGATGAGCCTGCCGGTCTATCTGCTGCTCTATGCGCCGCTCCTTCTGATCGCGATCTTTTCCTTCGCGCCGCCGCCGCTGGCCAAGGGGCAGACCTTCTACTGGTATGCCGACCTGCTGCATTCGCCCGAGGTCATCGCGGCGTTCCGGCGATCGCTGACGCTGGCGATCGGCTCCTCGATCCTGGGGACGGCTCTGGGCACGCTGATGGGCTTCGGCCTCTATCGTTACCGCGACCGCAACGCGACCGGCATCGCCAGCGCGCTGCCGAGCCTGATCATCTACACGCCGATCATCATGCCGAGCCTGGTGTTCGGGATTTCGGAGCTGATCTTCTTCAGCTTCATCCACAGCGCGACCGGATTTCTGGCCGCCGGGCTGCTGACGATGGGCATCGCGCATGTCACCTTCGAGGCACCGTTCGTCGCCCTCGTGGTGTTCGCGCGGCTGTCGGGGCTTGATCCGAACATGTTCGAGGCCTCGCACGATCTCTACGCCGATGCGCGGCAATCCTTCCTGCACCTGACCGTGCCGGTGATCCGGCCGGCGATCATCGGCGGTTTCCTGCTCGCCTTCACGCTGTCGATCGACGATTTCACGATCAGCTTCTTCACCGCCGGGCCGGGCAGCACGACGCTGCCGATCTACATCTACAGCGCGGTGGCGCGGAAGGGCGTGTCGCCCGACATCAACGCGCTGGCCACGCTGATGATCGCCACCGTCATCGGCACCGGGCTGCTGCAATACATGTTCACGAGAAACCGGGCGCGAAAGCTCGTCGCGCGACCTGGAGACTGAGACGGACGAGCCGCACAGGCAACGGATGACGACGCGGCAACGCGGATGAATCAACGCTACAGGAGGTTTTTGATGAAGGGACTCATGGGGAAGATCGCGGGAGGTGCGCTTGCCGCGCTCATCGCGATCGGCGGTGGCGCGCCGGCCGCGCATGCCGCGGGCAAGACGCTCTACCTGTTCAACTGGCAGGACTATATCGGCAAGGGCCTGATCAAGAAGTTCGAGGCCTATTGCGGCTGCAATGTCGTGCAGACGTACTACGATTCGAATTCCGAACTCGACGCGAAGCTGCGTGCCGGCGGCGACTCGCAGTATGACGTGGTCGTCCCGTCGAGCTACTACATTCCGCAGCTCGTCCAGCAGGGGCTGATCCGCAAGCTCGACAAGTCCAAACTGCCGAACTTCAAGAATTTGCTGCCGCGCTTCCAGAACGTCAGCTACGATCCGCACGACACTCACGTCGTCCCCTATCAGTGGGGCACGATCGTGATCGGCTACAACAAGGACAAGATCAAGAACCCGCCCGAGAGCTGGGCAGCACTGTTCGACCCGAAATACAACGCGAGCTACCCGTTCTCGATGATGAAGGGTTCGGGGCGCGATCTGATCGGGGCGGCCTGCGCCTATCTCGGCGAGGGCTTCGCCTGCAAGACCAAGGCCGCCTGGATCAAGGCGGCGAAACTGATCGAGAAGCAGGTCAAGCGGCCGAACTTCTCCGGCTTCGTCGATGGCGATCCGACGATGCAGCAGCTCAAGAAGGGCGTCGTCGCGATCGGGATGACCTGGAGCGGCAGCGTCGCGCAGTGCTATGCTGACAAGACCTGCCTCAATATCGGCTGGATCCTGCCCAAGGAAGGCTCGGAGGCCTGGGTGGACAACATGGCGATCCCGACCCACGCACCGAATCCCGAGCTCGCCTACAAGTTCATCAACTTCATCCTCGGCGCCAAGGAGGGGGCGGAGCTGTCGAACTTCAACATGTATCCGAGCCCGAATGCGGCCTCGGAGCCGTATCTCGACAAGGCCATCAAGCAGCCGCTGGTCACGCCGACCGCGGCGCAGATGAAGCGGCTCAGCTTCCTTCCCGCGCTGACGCCGGCGCAGGCCAAGGAATTCGGTGCGATCTGGACCGCGGTCCGCCAGCACTGAACGACGACGGCGCGCCCGAGCCGGGCGCGCCGGAACCGTGGCGGCGGGACCGCGGACCCCACGCCACACATCCGAAACCGGGCATCGTCGCCGGTGGAACATCATGTTCCCGCCGGGACTGCTCCTGAGGCACACATGACCGACCTGGCCGAATGGTTCAACGAACACCGCATCACTGAAGTGGAGTGTCTGGTTCCCGATATTACCGGCATCCCGCGTGGCAAGATCATGCCCGCGCAGAAATTCCTTCGCGGCGGCGCACCTCGCCTGCCGGAGAGCATTTTCATCCAGTCCGTGACGGGAGAATATCCGGAAGACCCGGAAGACACGCTGACCGACCCTGCGATCATCGACATCAACCTGATCCCCGATCCCGCGACCGTCCGCCTCGTGCCCTGGGCGCATGAGCCGACAGCGCAGATCATCCACGACTGCCAGTATTCGAATGGCCGACCGGTGACGATCGCGCCACGGCAGGTACTGCGCCATGTGCTCGAACTCTACAAGGAGCGTGGCTGGCAACCCGTCCTCGCGCCGGAACTGGAGTTCTATCTGGTCGGGCGCAATACCGACCCTGACTACCCGTTAGTGCCGCCGGTCGGCCGCTCCGGGCGGCAGGAAACCGGGCGGCAATCCTACTCGATCGACGCGGTGAACGAATTCGATCCGCTGTTCGAGGAGATGTACGATTTCTGCGAAATGCAGGAACTTGATCTCGACACGCTCATCCACGAGGAAGGGGCGGCCCAGGTCGAGATCAACTTCCTGCACGGCGATCCGCTGAACCGGGCCGATCAGGTGTTTCTCTTCAAGCGCACGGTTCGCGAGGTCGCGCTGCGCCACGACATGTATGCCACCTTCATGGCCAAGCCGATGGGCCAGGAGCCGGGCAGCGCCATGCATGTGCACCAGAGCGTGGTCGACCTCGAAACCGGGCGAAACCTGTTCGCCGACCAGGACGGGCGGCCGAGCCAGCTTTTTCTTTCCTTCATTGCCGGATTGCAGAAATACATTCCGGCGATCATGCCGATCTTCGCGCCGAACGTGAATTCCTATCGCCGGCTCACGCGGTTTTCCAACGCGCCGATCAACCTGCAATGGGGGCATGATAACCGGACCTGCGGCCTGCGTGTGCCTTACGGCGAGGCCGGCGCGATGCGCGTCGAGAACCGCGTGCCGGGGGCGGACGCGAATCCCTATCTCGCCTTCGCCGCCTCGCTCGCCTGCGGCTATCTCGGCATGATGGAAGGGCTGACGCCGACTCCGGCCTTCCGCGGCTCGGCCTATTCGCAGCCCTATTCGCTGCCGCGCGAACTCTCGCACGCGCTCGAGATGATGGAACAGGCGCGGCCGCTGATCGACATTCTCGGGCAGAAGCTCGTCGAGGTGTTCGTCGCGGTGAAGCGGCTCGAATACGAGACCTATCTGCGGGTGATCAGCTCGTGGGAACGCGAACACCTGCTGCTGAACGTCTGAACCGCATGGCCCTGTCGAACTACTACGAGACCACGGCGCGGTATGACGCGACGACGGCGCCGCTCGAAGGCGACCTGCGCTGCGATGTCGCGATCATCGGCGCGGGAATGACCGGATGCTCGGCGGCGCTGCACCTCGCCGAGCGGGGCTATCGCGTGGTCGTGCTGGAGGGCGAGCGCATCGGCTTCGGCGCCTCGGGGCGGAACGGCGGGCAGGTGCTGCCGGGCTTCGCCGCCGATCTCGGCAAGCTCCGGCGGCTCGCCGGCGATTCTGTGGCGAAGGCGCTGTGGGAGATGTCGATCGAGGCGGTGGACCTCGTGCACGCGCAGATCGCGCGGTTCGCGATGCCGTGCGACCCGCGGCGGGGCTATCTGCATGTGGCGGTGAAGGACCGGCAGGTGGGCGAGCTCGAAGCCTGGCAGCGGGAACTCGAGGCGCTCGGGCTGGAGGGGTTCCGGCTGCTGCGCGGTGCGGCGCTGCAGGAGCGGCTGCGCAGCCCGCGCTACCTCGCCGGGCTGCTCGACCCGGTCGCGGGCCATATCCATCCGCTGAACTACACGCTTGGCCTTGCCCATGCGGCGATGGCGGCGGGCGCCGTGATCCATACGGGCACGCGGGTCGCATCGATCACGTCGGGGGACGAGGTGGTGCTGAAGACGGCGCGCGGCAGCGTGCGCGCGGGGCATCTGCTGATCTGCGGCAATGCCTATCTCGGCACGCTGGTGCGGCCGATCGCCGGCTATGTGATGCCGGTCGGCACCTATATCGTCGCGACCGAGGCGCGGGCGGATGTGCGCGACCTCATTCCGCATGACGAGGCGGTGGCGGACCTCAATTTCGTGCTCGACTATTTCCGCCGCAGCGCCGACGACCGGATGCTGTTCGGCGGGCGGGTGTCCTATTCCACGCTGCCGCCGCCCAATCTCGGCGCGGCGATGCTGGCGCGGGCGAAGCGGGCCTTTCCGCAACTCGCGGATGCGCGGGCAGAGCATGTGTGGGGCGGCAATGTCGCGATCACCCGCAACCGGCTGCCACATTTCGGCCGGCTCGGCCGCAACGTGCTGTTCGCCCAGGGGTTTTCCGGGCACGGTGTGGCGCTGACCGGGCTCGCGGGCCGGCTGATGGCCGAGGCGGTGGCCGGCCGCGCCGAGCGGTTCGACACCTTCACCCGCATTCCGCATGCGCGGTTTCCGGGCGGCCCGCTGCTGCGGATGCCGACGCTGGTGCTGGCGACGAGCTGGTTCCGGCTGCGGGACATGCTCTGACCGGGTTGCCAGAAACAACAACCTGTGGTTGCTATTCGGGGTAAGCCCGGAGCTGAAGCCATGCGCCCTGCCCGCCTTGCGCCCGCGCTGTGCGGCGCCGCGATCCTGCTCGTCGCGATCGCGTGGCGCCGCGGCGGCGAGTATGACGAGTTCTATTCCGTCTTCCTCGTTGCCGGGCATCCGCGGCCGGACTGGCCCGCCCTGCCCTTCGGCGCCGGCGCGGCGCGGGCGTTCTATCGCGGCCATGCGGGGTTCGGCGCGATTGCGACGGGCTTGCGGCGGGGCGATGTGCATCCGCCGCTGTATTTCTGGCTGCTGTCGCTCTGGCGCGACTCGCTCGGGGTCGGGCTGTTCCGGCTGCGGCTGCTCTCGGTCGTGGAGACGCTGGGCGCGCTGGCGCTGCTCGGGCGGATCGCCTTGCGGATGGGCATCAGCCCGTCCCTCACGATCGCGATCACGACGCTGTTCTACGGCTTCGCCTATACCGGCATCGTGGCGCGGGATTTCGCGCTGGCGACGCTCTGCGCGATGGCGGGGACGCTGCTGGCGATCGACGCGGCGCGCGGCGGCAGCGCCCGCGCCGGGTTTTGCGCCGGCGCGCTGTTGGGGGCCGCGTGTTTCAGCAATTACCTCGCCAGCTTTACCGCGGTTGCGGTGGGGCTGTGGCTGGCCGCGATGACCTGGCGGCAATGGCGAGTGTGGCTGGCGGCGGCGATGGGCGGGGCGGCGTTCCTGCCGGCGGGGCTGTGGTTTTTCTCGCCCAGGCGGGTCGCGCGGGGGCAATTTCCGCCATTTCAACTCGCCCCGGCGCTGGGCGCGCTGGCGAGGGACCAGGCCGGCGCGCTGCTCGGCGCCCTGCCCCGCGAGATGCCGTCCGCCTTCGCCATGCCGGTTGCGGTGGTGCTGGGGGTGGGGCTGGCCGGGGTGCTGATCCTCGTCCTTCACGACGGGCGGCGGGCGCTCGGGCGGGATGACCGGGCACTGCTCGCGGCGGGGTTCGCCGCGCCGCCGCTCGGCCTGCTGGCGCTGGGGGCGGCGTTCGGCAACCAGCCTTTCGAGATGCGCTATGTGTGGCTCGGCCTGCCCTTCGCCGGGCTGGCGCTGGCCGCCTCGCTGCGGCGGCGGCCGTGGGCGCTCGCCGCCTCGCTGGCGGTCGGGGCGGCGTCGATCGCGGGGCTCGCGCTTTCGCCGGCGACGATGCAGCCGGCCGCCCGCATGGTGCGGGCGGCGGCGCGTCTGCCGGCGGGCACGCTGGTCATTGTCCCGTTCGGCAATGACGGGGTGGGCGTGCCGGGACCGTTCGTGGCGGCGGCGCCGGCGCAGATGCACATTCTGGTGGCACGGGCGGCGGGAGCGGCGGTGCAGGCGGCGGCACGGCCGTATCCGCGCATCGCCGTCGCACGGATCGAGGCGGATGGGGCGAGCCGCGCGCTGGTGCCGCGTCTCGCCGCCCTGTTCAAGGCCGCACCCTGCTGGCACTCTGCGCCGGCGGGACCGCTGCTTGCGGTGTTCGCCAACACATGCCGGGAGCGGAGATGAGCGGGTTTTTCGAGGGGTTCAGCGAAACGACGGCCGATCTCGGCGACGGGCGGCACTTCCGGCTGCGCAGCGGCGGCAGCGGGCCGCCGCTGGTGATGCTGCACGGCATGCCGCAGACCCATTGCATGTGGCACCGGATCGCCCCCGCGCTGGCGGCGCGATTCACCGTGATCTGCCCGGACATCACCGGCTATGGAAACAGCTACAAGCCGGCGGCGAGTGCGGACCACGAAGCCTATTCCAAGCGGCGCATGGCGCAAGACATCGTCGACCTCGCGGCACATCTCGGGATCGGCCGCTTCGCGCTGGTCGGCCACGATCGCGGGGCGCGGGTGTCGCACCGGCTGGCGCTCGACCATCCCGACCGGATCTCGCGGCTCGCGCTGCTCGACATCATTCCCACGATCGAGCATTTCGAGCGCACCGACATGCGCTTCGCCATGGGCTATTATCACTGGTTCTTCCTCGCCCAGCCGGCACCGCTGCCGGAGGACCTGATCAACCGCGACGCCGGATACTGGCTGCTGTCGCAGACCGCCCGGCACAAGACGGCGCGGGCGGTGTTCGACGAGGCGGCAATGGCGGATTACCGGCGGGCGATGGCCGACCCGGCGACGGTGACGGCGATCTGCGAGGATTATCGCGCGGCGGCGACGATCGACCTCGAACACGACCGCGAAAGCCGGGCGCGGCGGGAGAGGATCGCCGCGCCGTTGAAGGTGCTGTGGGGGTCGCGCGGGCTGGTCGGCGCGCTCTACGATCCGCTGGAGATCTGGCGCGGATATGCGTCAGGCCCGGTGGAGGGGCAGGCCATCGAGTCGGGTCATTTTCTCGCCGAGGAAGCCCCGGAGGCGACGCTGGCCGCTCTCCAGGAATTTCTGGCGGACGGATAGAGCATCATCCGATCAGATAAAGATGCTCTGTTTATCAATATGATAGAGGATCATCCGATCGATTAGGATCGGAAAATGCTCTATCGCGCCGCCCGCCAGAAGGGGTCGGGTCAGGCGGTCAGCGCCGCCGGTTCCTTGCGCTCGCGCTTGACGATCAGCTTGTTGAGCGCGTGGACATAGGCGCGGGCGGCGGCGACGATCGTGTCGGTATCCGAGCCCTGGCCATCGACGCTCTTGCCGTTTTCCTCGAGGCGCACACCGCATTTCGCCTGCGCATCGGTACCTTCGGTGACGGCGCCGACGGTGAAGAGCTTCAGTTCCGCCTCGTGCGGGCAGATCGCGCGGATGGCGTTGAAGGTGGCATCGACCGGGCCGTCGCCATGCGATTCGTGCACCTTCATCTCGCCATCGACCTCGAGTTCGAGCCGGGCGCGGGGCTTCGCCTTCGAGCCGGCCCAGACTTCCAGCGCGACGAAGCGGATGCGGCTCTGGTCGCGCAGCACGGTTTCGTCGAACAGGGCGGCGATGTCCTCGTCGTAGACCAGCTTCTTGCGGTCGGCGAGGTCCTTGAAGCGGCGGAAGGCGTCGTTCAGCGCGTTGTCGCCGACCTCGCCATAGCCGAGGGCGCGCAGCTTGTCGCGGAAGGCGGCGCGGCCGGAATGCTTGCCGAGCACGAGGCTGGTCTTCTGCCAGCCGACCGATTCGGGCGTCATGATCTCGTAGGTCGCCGCGTTCTTCAGCACGCCATCCTGGTGGATGCCGCTTTCATGCGCGAAGGCGTTGCGCCCGACGATCGCCTTGTTGGGCTGCACGTCGAACCCGGTGATGGTGGCGAGCAGCTTGGAGGTGCGCAGGATGCGCGGCGTGTCGATATTGTTGCGGTAGGGCACCGCGTCGTGCCGGGTGCGGATCGCCATCACGATCTCTTCCAGCGCGGCATTGCCGGCGCGCTCGCCGATGCCGTTGATGGTGCATTCGATCTGGCGCGCGCCGGCCTTGATCGCGGCGATGGTGTTGGCGACGGCGAGGCCGAGATCGTTGTGGTTATGGGTCGAGAAGATCACCGCATCGGCGCCGGGGACGCGCTCGCGCAGCATGGTGAAGATCCGCGCGATGTCTTCCGGCACGGCGTAGCCGACCGTGTCGGGGATGTTGATCGTCGTCGCGCCGGAGCGGATCGCCGCCTCGACGCAGCGGCAGAGGAAATCGGGCTCGGTGCGGCTGCCATCCTCGGCCGACCACTCGACGTCGTCGGTATAGTCGCGGGCGAGGGTGACGGAGCGGACCACCGCCTCGAGCACCGCGTCGGGCTCCATCCGCAGCTTGTATTTCATGTGCAGCGGCGAGGTGGAGATGAAGGTGTGGATGCGCTTGCGCTCGGCCGGTTTCACCGCCTCGCCGGCGCGGACGATGTCGTCGCGGCCGGAGCGGGCGAGGCCGGCGATGACGGGTCCCTTGATGGTTTCGGCGATGCGGCGCACGCTTTCGAAATCGCCCTGGCTCGCGATCGGGAAGCCGGCCTCGATGACGTCGACGCCGAGTTCGGCGAGGGCTTCGGCCATGCGCAGCTTCTCGTCGAGATTCATCGAGAAGCCGGGCGACTGCTCGCCATCGCGCAGCGTGGTGTCGAAGATGAACACGCGATCGTCGGGGACCGCGCCGAAATTCGGGTGATGGATCGTCATGGAATGCACTCGCTCTGCTGGGGAACCGTTGGGTAGCCTCGTCTTTCTCCCCTGTGCGTGCCGGTTTTCAGCCGGGTGTTACGCCCAGGGGTCGATAAGTCGAAGCGCGAGCGGAAGGCTCCGCAGCACGGTGGCGGCGCGGGGCAGGAAAAGCGCGGAACGGAAAACCGTCTGGCTCATGCAAGGATGAGTAACATGGCGGCTTCGCCGCGCGCAAGGTTTTGCTGCCCCGCGTTCCGGTCAGAGGCCGAGGACGACGACGCTTTCGAGATGGTCGGAGCCGGGGAACTGGTCGATCGGGGTGGACGCGAGCAGGCGGTAGCCGGCGCGGGCGAAGGGGGCGGCCTCGCGCGCGAGCGCCTCGGGGTTGCAGCTGACATAGACGATGCGCTGCACCTTCGCCTCGACCAGGGGGGCGATTTGCGGGCCGGCGCCATCGAAGGGCGGATCGAGCACGACGCAGGCAGCACCGGCAAGTTCCTTCGCGGTGACGGGGCGGCGGGCGAGGTCGCGCCGCTCGGTGTCGATCCGCCCGGCCTGGCCGCCGGTCCGCGCCGCCTCATCGAGCGCGGCCAGCGCCGGGGCGCTGCCCTCGACCGCATGCACCCTTGCATGGGCGGCGAGCGCGCCGGTGAGGGTGCCGATTCCGGCATAGAGCTCGACGATCCGCGACTTGCGGGTGAGCTTCGGCGGCAGGCCGGCGAGCACGGCGGCGCGGATCGCCGCCTCGCCCTCGAAGCTCGGTTGCAGGAAGGCGGCGGGCGGCGGGAGGACGACGAGGCCGGCGCAGTCGAGCGTGGGCGGGCGGCGGATCAGCACCGGCTCGGCGCCGAGGCTGATTCGCGGCAGGTCGTGTTCCTGCGCGAAGGCGACCAGCCGCGCCCGGTCGGCGGCGGTGGCCTCGCCATCGAGCGCGACCGACACGTCCGCCCCGGCATCGAGGAGGTTGACCCGGACATCGGCACTCTTGCGCAGCCCCTGCAACCGGGCGAGCAGCGCGCGAAGCGGGTCGATCAGCGCTTCGAGCTCGGGCCGCAGCAGGGGGCATTCGGCAATGTCGACCACCGTGCGGGAACGGGTCTCGTGAAAGCCGAGCCGGACGGCGCCGGCGACGCGCGCGACGGCGAAATCCGCCCGCCGGCGGGTGCCCATCGGGATCGAGACCTCCGGCGCCGGATGCGGGTCAGCGAAGCCGGCCCGCGCGAGGGCGGCGGCAAGCCGGGCGTGCTTCGCCTCGGCAAGCGCGGCAGGGGCGACATCCTGCGCGCTGCAGCCACCGCAGACGCCGAAATGCCGGCAGACCGGCACGACCGTCGCCGGAGCGGTCATCGCGTCACGCGCCGTCCCGCGCTTCGATGATCACATGCGCGTAGGCGTAGGGATATTCATCGGTCAACGAGAGATGGACAAAGGCACTGCGCCCGGGGGGCGTGAGCGCGGCGAGACGCTCGGCAGCGCCGCCGGTGAGGGCGAGCGTCGGCTGGCCGCTCGGGAGATTCACGACGCCGAGGTCCGACATGAATACGCCGCGGCGAAAGCCGGTGCCGAGCGCCTTGGCGCAGGCTTCCTTGGCGGCGAAGCGCTTGGCGAGGGTCGCGGCGAACTGCGCCGGGCGGCGGGCGGCGCGGCGGCGCTCGGTTTCGGTGAAGACACGCTGGATGAACCGCTCGCCGAAGCGTTCGAGCGTGCGCTCGACGCGGCGGATGTCACACAGGTCGGAGCCGATGCCGATGATCATGCGAGCGTCATAGCCATAGAGGGCGGCAGCGCCAACCCGGCGGGGTCAGGTGCGGGCACGATCGACCTGGGCAACGCCGCCGGCGGCGCGCAGCCCGGCGATGACCTGGGAGAGATGCCGCAGGTCGCGCACCTCGACATCCATCAGGCATTCGAAGAAATCCTGCTGGCGGTGGATGATCTTGAGATTGGCGATCGCGCCGTCCTGCTTGGCGACCGCGTTGGCGATGTTGGCGAGGGTCGCCGGCGCGTTGGAGGCGATCACGCTGATCCGCCCGGTGAACGGCCGTTCGCGGCCGTTGCCATCGCGCGTGCCTTCCTTGCCTGGGCCGATCTGGGCGTAATCCCAGTCAACATCGATGAACCGCTCCGGCGTGTTGGCGAAGGTCTCGAGGGTGAGGCAGTCGCGCGTGTGGATGGTCACGCCCTTTCCGGTGGCGATGATGCCGACGATCTTGTCGCCCGGCAGCGGGTGGCAGCAGCCGGCGTAATGCACCTCCATGCCGGAAATCAGCCCGGTGATGGGCAGGCCGGTTCCGCGCGCGGGCGGCCGCGGCGCTCGGGCGAGCATGCCGGGCACCATGCGCGGCGCACGGCTTTCGCGCAGATCCGGATAAGCCGCCTGCACCACATCCCGGGCTGCGAGATTGCCGGTGCCGACCGCAACATAGAGGTCGTCGAGGCTGGCCTGCTTGAGCGCCTTCAGCGCAACTTCCAGAACTTTTTCGGAACCGTCCACGCCGTCCTGGCGGAATGCCTTGGCGAGGGCGGCCTTGCCCTGGTCGCGATTCTGCTCGCGCAACTGGCCGGCGATGAAGCGGCGCACCCGCGACCGCGCCTTGCCGGTGACGACGAAACGCTCCCACGACGGCGAGGGCGTTCCGCCACGGGCGGTCAGGATCTCGACCTGGTCGCCGTTCTGCAGTTCGTAGCGCAACGGCATCAGCCGGCCGTTGATACGGGCGCCAACACAGGTATCGCCAATCTGCGAATGCACCGCATAGGCGAAATCCACTGCCGTCGCGCCGCGGGGCAGCTGAATCAGCTGCCCCTTCGGAGTGAAGCAGAAAACCTGATCCTGATAGAGCTCAAGCTTGGTATTCTCGAGGAATTCGTCAGGCGCAGAAGAGTTCTCGAGAATTTCGAGCAGGTCCTGCACCCAGCGGAACTGCTTGACGTCGGCGGCAGAGGCCTCGCCCTGCTTGTAGAGCCAATGGGCGGCGACGCCGTTTTCCGCGATCGCATGCATCTCCGGTGTGCGGATCTGCAATTCGATCTTCTGGTTGCGCGGATGGCGCAACGTCACCCCGGTATGGAGCGACTGATACATGTTCGCCTTCGGGGTCGAGATGTAGTCCTTAAATCGGCCGGCAATGACCGGAAAGGCCGCGTGGATCGCGCCGAGGGCGACGTAGCACTGCTCGCGTGTCGGCACGATGATGCGGAATGCCATGATGTCCGACAACTGTTCGAAGGCAACGTTGCGCCGCTGCATCTTCTCCCAGATGGAGTAGATCGACTTCTCCCGACCGGAAATATCAATGACCTCGACCCCAGCCTCCTTGAGGATCCGACCGAGTTCGGCGCGCACCTCGTCGATGACATCGGCACCCTGGCCGCGCAGGAAGTTCAGCCGGGCCTGGATCGAGTCGTAGGCTTCGGGGTCGAGCACCGCGAAGGCGCGGTTCTGCAGTTCGACCTTCACCCGGTCCATGCCGATGCGCTCGGCAAGCGGCGCGTAGATCTCCATCGTCTCGCGCGCGATGCGCGCGCGGCGCTCCGGTGAGCGGACGAAATGGATCGTGCGCATATTGTGCAGGCGGTCCGCGAGCTTGACGAGCAGAACACGGATATCTTTGCTCATCGCCAGCACGAGCTTGCGGAAATTCTCCGCCTGCTTGGTCCGGTCCGACTGAAGTTCGAGGCGGGTCAGCTTGGTGACGCCGTCGACCAGCCCGGCGACCTCAGCGCCGAAACGGCCTTGCAGCGCCGGGAGGGTAACCTTGGTATCCTCGATGACGTCGTGCAGCAGGGCGGTGACGATACTGCGGGCATCGAGCCGGTAATCGGCCAGGATGTCCGCCACCGCGAGCGGATGGGTGATGTAGGGATCGCCGTTTTCGCGGGTCTGCCCCGCATGGGCCTCGGATGCGACGCCATAGGCGTCGTCGATCAGGGCGATATCGACTTTCGTGTCATAGCCGTTGATCCGGCTGATCAACGGCTTGAGCGCCTCGTGGGTGACGGCGGTGCCCGCGAGACCTTCGGGCGCGAGGAGGGGGTGGTTCACGCCCATCCCGTCAAGCGGCGCGCCCACCGGAAAAAGACCGGTCTCAGCGGCGCGGTCGTCCGCCGCCGAGTTCGGCCTCGATCGCCGCGGCGATGTCCTCGGAGGTCATCTCCTCGGATTCGGCGGCCATCGCTGCGGCTTCCTCCTCGGCGGAGACGTCCTGCAGGCCGAAGATGTTCTGATCGGTCGGGATGAGGTCCTGAACCTCTTCGTCCGCCGGTTCCGGGTCCGGCACGCGAGACAGCGACTTGACGAGATCCTGCTCGAGACCGCCGAAATCGACCGTGGAATCAGCGATCTCGCGCAGTGCGACCACCGGGTTCTTGTCGTTGTCGCGATCGATCGTGATCGAGGCGCCCCTGGAGAGGTTCCGCGCGCGCTGGGCGGCGAGGAGCACCAGTTCGAACCGGTTGGGGATCTGTTCGATGCAGTCTTCGACGGTAACGCGTGCCATGTGGTCACTCCAGCAGGGCGCCCGCAGGCACCCGGAAAACAGAAACGGCTTTGAAAATAGCAGAGCGCCGCCCGGCATGCAACCAAACCGGGACGTCCCTTTCTACCAGAGGCGTATTTCGCCTTCCGCACGTTCCGGCAGCGCGGAGAACAATTCCCTTGCCGGACCTAGCAGTAGAGGATGCACCCAATCAGGCGCGACATCAAGCAGCGGCCGGAGCACGAATGTCCGCAAATGAGCGCGCGGATGCGGCAGGATCGGCGACCCGGTCTCCCGCACCATCCCGTTCACGTCGATCAGGTCGAGATCCAGCGTGCGTGCCGCATTCGGAACCGACCGGACGCGGCCAAACCGAGCCTCGATCTCGTGCAGTGCCTCGAGCAGCGCAACGGGATCAGGCGCTCCCGAAAACCGGACGACACCATTGCAGAAATCCGGTTGCGTCGGATCAGGCGGAACCGGGCGCGTGCGATACCAGGATGAGACAGCCTCAAGGTGAATTGTCTCAATTTTCTGCATCTCTTCCACCGCATGAAAACATGTGTCATACGGTGAGCCGTCATCTGTAAGGGGCAGGTTGGCACCGAGTGCGATCAGGATCATGAACACATAACTATACTAATGTGAAACTTTCGCGTAAACGTTATGTGGCGACCTGCTTTTAACAGATTGATTTATTCCGAAAAATTTTACGTCGAAAGGTTACGGCCATGCGCCTGCTTCCACAAGAAAAAACTGCATTATTCATCGATGGCGCAAATCTCTACGCCGCGTCGCGGGCGCTTGGCTTTGATGTCGATTACCGGCGGCTTCTCGATTTTTTTGACCGAGTCAATCTCGTGCGCGCTTATTATTACTCGGCGTTACTCGATACCGAAGAATATTCGCCGCTCAAGCCCCTCACCGACTGGCTGGCCTATAATGGATATACGCTGGTGACCAAGCCGGCAAAGGAATTCACTGATGGCGCCGGTCGCCGCCGGGTCAAGGGGAATATGGATATCGAGCTCGCAATCGACATGCTGGAAATGGCCCCGCATATCGACCATGCGATCCTGTTCTCGGGCGATTCCGATTTCCGCCGCCTCGTCGAGGCGGTGCAACGGCGCGGCGTGCGCGTATCGGTCATCTCGACGATCAAGACCAGCCCGCCGATGATCGCCGACGAATTGCGCCGCCAGTCTGATCAGTTCGTCGACCTGGCTGACATAGCCAACGAGTTCACTCGGCGGCAGACCGAACCGCGGCCCCGGATGCAGCGCGCCGAAGCGACGCAAGACTGATCCGGCGTGTCGGCGCAACCGGCGCGCGACTGCGCGCTCTGCCCTCGCCTGTCCGGGTTTCGCGCAGCGAACCATGCGAAATTCCCGGGCTGGTTCAACGCTCCCGTGCCGTGTTTCGGGCCGGAGAACGCCAGGTTGCTGGTGGTCGGGCTCGCGCCGGGGCTGCGTGGCGCCAACCGGACCGGCCGGCCCTTCACCGGCGATTTCGCCGGCCACCTGCTGTATGCCACGCTGATCAAGTATGGCCTTGCCATCGGCGTCTATGCCGAGCGGCCGGATGATGGGCTGGAATTGCGGGATTGCCGCATCATCAACGCAGTTCGTTGCGTGCCGCCGGAGAATCGTCCCCTGCCCGCCGAAATCGCTGCCTGCAACGGCTTCCTCGCCCGCGACATCGCAGCGATGACGCAGCTGCGCGGCATTCTCGCTCTCGGCGGAATCGCCCACCAGGCAACGCTGCGGGCCTTCGGCCTGAAGCAGAGCCATGCGAAATTCAGCCACGGCGCGATGACGGAACTGCCGGGCGGTATCGTGCTCGCGGACAGCTTCCACGTCTCCCGGCTGAATACCAATACCGGGCGGCTGACCGCGGCGATGTTCGAGGCTGTCGTCGGCGCGCTGCTCGCGCGGATCGCTGCCTGAGTGTCCGGCGCTTTGGCGAAACCGCCACTGCGGGATAGACAAACCGCATGGACACCCCGTCGCGCCTGATTCTTCCCGCCGCGCCGTCGCTGGTGACGGCGCATGGCCGGGCGGCTCTCCTCGATCCCGACGGCGAACTGCGACATCTGACCGTGGCCGAGGCACGCGCCGCGCTGCGCGATCTGCCGCCGCCCCTGGTCGTGCATGAGGCGGCGACATTGCAGCGGCTCGACCTGTCGATCCCCGTCCTCGACCTGCTCGACCTCTTCGCTTTCGTCATGCCGGCGGTGACGGCGGCACCAACACCCTCCGGCCTCGCCCGCGCGCTCGATTTCGACCCGCCGGCAACGATCGAGGCCGCCGCCGCCCTGCTGCCGGACATCGCCATCGCCCTGCTCGGCCGGCTCGACCAGAGCGCCTCGCTGCCGATGAATCGCCGGGCCGCCGGGCTCGCCGCACTGATGGGCGAGGCCGGCTGGCCCTGGGCGAAGCCTGTGGCAGCAGCGCTCGGACAGCCGGCAGCAAGGCCGGATCGCGCGGCGTTGCGTCTTGGCATGATCCTGCCCGAATGGCAGGAGGAGGCGCCCCGGCCGCCGCCCTCTTCCTATCCGGTGCCGCAGGATGCGGCCCGGGGGCGGCTGGCCGACCTGCTCGGCGGCGGCGCAGAACAACGGCCGGCCCAATCCGATTATGCCTCGGCGGCCACCGCCGCCTTTGCGCCGCCCGCCGCCGAGGGCGTGCCGCATTGCGTGCTTGCCGAGGCGGGCACCGGCACGGGCAAGACGCTCGGCTATCTCGCCCCGGCCTCGCTCTGGGCGGAGCGCAACCAGGGAAGCGTGTGGATCTCCACCTATACCCGCCACCTTCAGCGGCAGATCGAGCAGGAATCGGCGCGGCTGGAGCCCGATCCGGCGCGGCGACGGCGGCGGGTCGTGCTTCGCAAGGGGCGGGAGAATTATCTCTGCTTGCTGAATTTCGAGGACGCCGCCGCCGGAGCGCGCGGTTACAATCTGGTTGCCCTCGGGCTGATCGCACGCTGGGCGCTCGCCTCGAGCGATCACGACATCGCTGGCGGTGACCTGCCCGGCTGGTTCGCCGAACTGTTCGGCGCGGGGCTGCTGCCGCAGATTGCCGACCGGCGCGGCGAGTGCATCCATTCAGCCTGCCCGCACTGGAAGCGTTGCACGATCGAACACGTGATCCGCCGCGCCCGCGGTGCCGATCTGGTGATCGCGAACCATGCGCTGGTCATGGCGCAGGCGGTCTGGGGCGGGCTGGACGATTCCAGCGTGCCAACGCGGTATGTGTTCGACGAGGGGCACCACCTGTTCGATGCCGCCGATTCCGCCTTCGCGGCGGAACTCTCCGGCGCGAGCATGGCCGAGTTGCGCCGCTGGCTGCTCGGCGCCGAAGGCGGCCGGTCGCGCGCGCGCGGCCTTGCCCGGCGGCTCGAAGATCTGGTCGCCGCCGATGAACGGCTTGCGGCACCGCTCGACGCGCTGCGCGCGGCGGCACGGGTGCTGCCGGGAGCGACCATGCTGGCACGACTGGGCGAGCCGACCGCAGCGCTCGACCAGATTGGCCCCGGCGCCGCCGAAGCGTTTCTCACCGCCCTCGCCGCTCAGGCCCGCGCCCGTGCGACCGCAGCCGAGCGCGAGTCGAATCTTGATATCGAGGCGGATCTCTATCCGGCCGAGCCGGAACTGGCCGCCGCCGCATCCGATCTCGCGCGGGATCTCGCCAGACTGGAAGCGCCGCTGACCTCGCTGCGCGAGCGGCTCGCGGCGCGACTCGACGAAGAGGCCGGCACCATCGACAGTACTGAACGGCAGCGCATCGAGGCGGCGATTCGCAGCCTGAAGCGCCGCGCCCTCGATCCGGTGGCGAGTTGGCGGCGCATGCTCGCCGCCGTCAACGAAGCGCCACCCGAGCCTGGCGAGCGGCCGTTCCACGTGCTGTTCATCCGCCAGGGGCGCGACATTGCCCTGCTTTCGCATCTGCTCGACCCGACCGAAGCCTTCGCCGACGCGGTGGCGAGTCGGGCGCACGGGCTGTTGATCACTTCCGCGACCCTGCGCGACCGCACCACAGCGATGGATGACGTGGAGCAGGATGCCGAATGGCAACGCGCCGAGTCGCGCACCGGCGCGACCCATCTCGCAGCGCCGGCGATCCGCGCCGCCTTCGCCTCGCCCTTCGACTATCCCGCGCAGACCCGCATCTTCATCGTCCGCGACAATCTGCGCGAGACGCCGGAGGCGCTGGCCTCCGCCTTCCGCGCCCTTTTCCTTGCCTCTGGCGGTGGCGCGCTCGGCCTGTTCACCGCCATCGCGCGGCTGCGCGCCGTGCATGCGCGCATCGCGCCGGCGCTCGATGCCGCAAACATTCCGCTCTTTGCACAGCATGTGGACGCGATGAACAACGCCACGCTGGTCGACAGCTTTCGCGCCGAACAAAATGCCTGTCTTTTAGGCACGGATGCGATGCGGGACGGCGTGGATATTCCGGGCAATGCGCTGCGCCTCGTGGTGTTCGAGCGCACGCCCTGGCCACGGCCCGACATTCTACACCGCGTCCGCCGGACCCACCTCTCGCATGGCGATCCGAAGACCTATGATGACGCCATCGTGCGGCTCCGCCTCAGGCAGGGCTTTGGGCGGCTCATCCGTCGCGCCGGCGACAGAGGCGTATTCGTCCTGCTCGACCGCGCCTTTCCCTCGAGGCTCGAAAGCGCGTTTCCAACCGGCGTCACGGTCAGTCGGCAGGGCCTCGCCGAGACGGTCGCCGCGGTGCGCGAATTTTTTGCCGCAGATCGGGCTTCCGCCTGACTGTAACCAATCTGCCACATTACCATCGAAACTGATTCCACTCCTGGAATGTGAGCGGTTGCGCAATCTTCTGGCATGCGGTTTGCGGCATAATCACGTTGTGCGACGCGAGAGCGGAATCTTCCGTCGTTGAACGATGAAAACTTGTGCAGCAGACACGAAACAAGAGCCTGAAGGAGGCATCATGAGTTTAGACCATTCCAGAACGCCCGGCCGGCGGAACCGCGCGCGGCTGATCGCCGCCTCGTTTGGCGCGGCGATTTCGCTCTGCGCCCTGCAATCGGCGCAGGCATTCAATGGCCCCTCGGCGATCAAGATCGACGGCGGTCCGCTCGGCCCGCTCCAACTCAGCGGCGGCGCCGACGGCTACATGTACGCGCTCTCCGGCACCGGCAACAGCACGAGCGGCGGTCTTCTGGGCACCGACAAGAGCACCGGCGCCGAGTTCATGAACGGGCAGATCGAGGTCCAGAAGACCAGCGGCCTCGTGCAGTTCACCATCCAGGTCGGCTCGAACAACTCGCTGACCCTGGGCACCAAGCCCACGGCGACCTCGGTGCAGACCTTCTCCACCGGCCCGCTCTACGCCGGATATATCACGCTCGCGCCGACCAAGAACTTCTCGATCTCGGTCGGCCAGATCGGTTCGCTCGAAGGCTACGAATCCGGCATCGACTGGAACAACGCCAACGTGCTGACGACCGACCTCTTCTATGTCGAAAATTCGCAGAGCCGCGGCGTTTCGGCGACCTACACGATGGGACCGGTCAGCGCCAGCGTGACCTTCGGCGACGGGTTCGACACCGGGGTGTTCAACTTCCTGCAGGGATTGGTCACCTACAGCTTCAACGACAACAACGCGCTTTCGGTGTTCGGCGCGACCAATCTGGGTCATACCGGCCTGCTCGCGAATACCTATGGCAGCGCCACAACGCCCTATAACCAGTCGACCGTCGGCAACTATGGCGCCAACTATATCAACTCCACGATGATCGGCGGCTATTACAGCTACACGCATGGCAACCTCAACCTCGTGCCGGAGGTTCAGTATGTGTATGCGAAGCCTGACCAGAAGGTTGGCATCAGCAAGTTCACGAGCAATTTCGGCGCGGCGCTCTTCGCCGATTACGCGTTCGGCAAAAGCCCCTATTCGCTGGGCGGCTGGGTCGAGTATTTCAGCTCGAACGGCCCCGGCTTGTGGTTCCTCAACCCCGGAGCGCAGGGCTACGGCCTGTCGGTCACGCCGACCTGGCAGAACAAGAACCTGTTCGTCCGCGGCGATCTCGGCCTGCTGCATCTGACCAAGGTCGGCTATGCTGGCAGCACCGGCTACGGTGCGAACGGCACCGGGCGCAACCAGGCCACCTTCGTGGTCGAGGCCGGCGTGCTGTTCTGATTCCACCCTGGGCGCAATCGCGGGGCCGGGCAGCGGGAGCTGCCGGCCCCCTTTTTGCCCCAGGCAGAATTGATGTTGCGAAACATTGCAGCGTTGATCGGGATCAATGAAAAATCAGACGCGCGCTGTCACGTCGGTGGCTCAGCCGGCAAACGTCCGGTTCACAGAGCAGGAGCCCGATATGATCCCGACCGCATCTGCCCCGCCCTCCATCGCGCAAACCCGTCGCCCGCGTACCCGGTCGGCACCGCTGGGGCTCGCGCTGCTGTTGGCCGCCGGCCTCGGGGCCTGCACCAATCCCTATGATCCCGGCCAGCGCGCTCTTGGAGGAGCCGCCCTCGGTGCCGGCACGGGTGCCGCGATTGGCGCTCTTGCCGGCGGTGGCCGTGGCGCCGCGACAGGCGCCCTGATCGGCGGGGCCATCGGTGCCGTGGGTGGGGCCGCGACCACACCCCCTCCACCCTCGCCGTACGAGGCCGGCTATCCGCCGGCGGCACCCGCAAGCTGGTCGCCAGAGATGGTCTGGCTGCCCTCACCCGGCGTCTATGTGGCTCTCGGCTACAACTATCCGCTCTTCTTCTACAGCGGCTTGTATTACTATTTGTATAGTGGTCGTTGGTATGTCGGCTCGTCGTATAGCGGCCCGTGGCGCATCCACGCGGCACCGCCCCCGCTGCGGCGCTTCCACTCCGGCTACTGGAACAGCTATCAGATGCGCGCCCGCAACTACTATCACAACAACCCGGGTTGGCGACACTTCAGGCCGCGCTGATGCCTGGAACGCGCTATGCTCAGGCCGGAGTCGGCCGTGCGGCGTTCACCTCCAGCGTGGCCATGGGATCGGGCAACCAATCCGCGTCGCGGTCAAGGCTGCGTCGTTCCAGCAGCGATCCCCAGGTGTCCTGCTCGCTCAAGAGGCAAGCCGCGACAGGCCGACGGCTCGCGGCGAATGCGGCTGCTAGCGCGTCCTGACCGCTCATCCGCCGCGCTTCATCGAACCCGCCGCGCATGACCTTGTCGGTCGCGCGCATGAAGCACTCGAGGCCCGGGCGCGCGGCGAGGAAGCGTTGATCAAACACCGGCGCGCCGCCATCCACGCCTATTGCCACGAACTCCGCGGCAAGAAGCGCCGCAGGCATGGGCCCGACCGGCCGAACCGTCAGATCCGCCCAGATGCCGCCAAGTTGCTCAAGCAGGAAAAATCGTATGAGATCGAGTTGCAATGGCACGGGTGCATCGGCGGTCAGCACCTGAGCGACCCACGTAAAACCGCCAACACGACAGAGCGAGAGAAGTTCGTCGAGCGACCAGAGTTTCACTTCGAATCGGGGATGATGCAGGCTCCATTCGAGATGGTTCGCGCGAAGTTCCTCCTGCATGCCCTCTTCCCAGGGAGAACCACCGCCAAAGCGCCTCCGTCGTGCCCGCAACAGGTCAATCAGCCAGAACTGGTGAATCCGGCGAGGTATCATCCGCAACTCCCGATCGGCGCATCATGACGGTCCAGCCTCCGAAAGGCAGCAACGGCCCGCCGGTCCGGTGTTCCGACAATAGTAAAGACTTATTAACATCCGCTTATCGATTTGCGGGCGCCGCGTCCCGCCGGTCAAGCGGTGACACGCCGCCAGCGTGAACGACGTCAGCCGTCGCGATCCGCCAAATCTATCGGCGGGCGTTGGCCACACCGGCGTCCGGCGTGTGAGCGGACCGTTCCAGCCACTCAGAGACGGGTATCGTGCAGGCGAAGAAATAACCCTGCATCCGCGGACAGCCGCGCGCCTTCAGGAAGGCGACATGCTCCGGCGTCTCGACCCCTTCGGCCACCACATCGAGATCGAGCCGCCGGGCCATGGCGAGGATCGCCTCGACGATCGCCACGGAAGACGCATCATCCGGCACCTGGCCGATGAAACCTCTGTCGATCTTGATTTCGTGGATCGGCAACTGGCGCAGGTAGTGCAGGCTTGAATAGCCGGTCCCGAAGTCGTCGACCGAGAAGCGGACGCCGCGATCGGCCAGAATCCCCATGATCCGGGCGATCTCGAATGTATCCCTGATCAGCAGATTTTCGGTAATCTCGAGCGTAAGTCGGTCCGCCGGGACGCCGGAGATGTCGAGGGCCGCAATCACGTCGGTGACGAAAGCAGGATCGCGGAACTGTCGCGGGCTGACATTGACCGATAGCCGCCAGTCCGGCCGGTCGCGATGGGCTCGTGCCAGCAGCGCACACGCCTCGCGCAACAGCCACCGGCCCAGCGGAACAATCAGCCCGGATGATTCGGCAATGCCGATGAACTCGGACGGGACGGCGATGCGACCATCACGATCGCGCAGGCGCAGAAGGACTTCCGCGCCGACGGGCTTCCCCCCCAACTCCACCTGGTCCTGCAACCAGATCTCGAACCGCCCAGCCTTCAGCGCACTCCTGATCTCGTCTTCGATGGCATGGCGCGCCACGATCGACAGATGCATCGACTGCCGGAACATGACGACATCGGCTTCTCCGGCCTTGGCCTGATACATCGCCGTGTCCGCTTCGCGGATCAGGGTATCGATCGTGTCATCCGGCTTCGGAAACATCGTGAAGCCGATGCTGGCGCCGAGATGGTACTCACGTTCGCCAATCGAGATAGGCCTTGCCGTGAGCGCGTCGATCATCTTTCGGGCGATCGTGGCGGCATGATCGGCCGCATCGGCGACCGTGCTGCCGGCATCCGCAATGAGAACGACAAATTCATCGCCGCCGACACGGGCGATCGTATCGGCCGCGCGGACCGCCTGGCGGAGCCGCTGCGCAGCCTGCCGGAGCGCCGAATCACCCGCCGAGTGGCCAAGCATGTCGTTGATCGTCTTGAACCGATCGAGATCGATGAACAGCAATGCTCCCTGCACGCCGGTCCGGCGCGCCTCGATCAGCACCTCGCGCAAGCGCTCGTTCAGCAGACGCCGGTTCGGCAACTCGGTCAGCGGATCGATATGCGCAAGCCGATAGATCTGTTCCTCCGCCTCCCGGCGTTCGGTGATATCGATCCAGACACCGACGATACCCACCGGATTGCCGGCGGCATCACGCTGCAAGGTCTTCTCGTCATGGATCCAGCGATAGCCGCCGTTCTGGTGCCTGATACGGTAGCGATGAACGAATTGCCCGCTCTCGACCGTGCGCGGGACACCGAGGGCCGCCTGCGGCAGGTCTTCGGGGTGCACGTGGTTTCGCCACCAGTCGAGTCCTCGGATATTCCCCGTGGCGTAGCCGAGCATGTCAACGATATTCTCGCTCATGTCGACCAGAACGGCCTCGTCGCCGTGCAGGGCAAGAGCGTAGAGGACGACGCCAGTCGCGGCGAGCAGCCGGTCGATCCGCCGCTCGCTCATCGAATGGGCCATCAGTGCGTCGTCGCGTTCCTGCCGCGTGGTGAACGCCTGCAAAGCCTTGGTCATGTTCGCGGTCAGTTCCACGAGGAGATCGCGCTCCTCCTCTCCAAAGGCCATCGGGTCCGAGGAATAGAGAGTCAGCGCGCCAGCTGCCGGAATCCCGGCCCCGCCGAACGGCAGCGAAATGCAGGACCGGAACCCGGAGGCGAGCGCCTTGTGCCGCCAGGGCTCGAAACGGGGATCGACCGCAATGTCGCGCCAACGGGAGATCCGGCGTTCGCGGATTGCGGTGCCGGCGGGCCCCCGGCCGTTGGGCACATCCGCCCAGGACAGGCGAAGTTGCGCGACATACCCGGTCCCACGCCCGGCGCTCGCCGCGAGGCTGACCGATTTCTCGGGATCGTGCTGCGCCAGACCGACCCAGCACGTATTGTAACCTCCGGTCTCGACCGCAAGCCGGCAGGCCGCGTCGAACACCGCCTGCGCGGTGGTGGCGTGCGCAAAGGCTTCGGTCGCTTCGTGGATCGTCCGCAGGGCCCGGTTGGCACGCTCGAGCGCGTCCTCCCGCAGCCGCCCGAGCAGAAGTGGGGTCAGGCGGGCGACGAATTCCAGAATCAGGCCGTGCGTTTCCTCCGCGATCGCCGGGCTCCTGAAATCGAGCACCAGACCGAAACGGCGGTCGGCAAGATCGAACGGATGGACGACCTGCCGGCGGATGCCGGCGCGGACCAGTTCGCGCAGGCGCGGGTACGCCGGCCCAGGATCGGCGTCCATCATCGGTCCGCTGTCATACATCCGCCCCTCGACGAGGGCCGCGCCGAAACTGATGGTGTCGACCGGGTGGCCGGCAAACCAAGGGGTCATGTCAAAGTCGGCCAGATCACTGTCTTGAGCGATATGCGACTTGACGTATTCCAGCATCCGGTATGCCGGATGAAACGCGACGAGAAAGCAGATCGCCGCACCGGCGCGTTCGGCGCAACAGGCCAGGGCATGATCGAGAGCGGCGTCGAAATCCGCCGCATCGGCAATCGCCTCGGAAAGGCGGTTCCAGAACGCAAGATCGGCCGATACCTTCGCCTGCTCCCGGTTCAGCCGCCGCAGTTCGAGTTCGGTCATCACCGACTGGGCGAGTTCGGTGAGGAACTTCCGGCTGGACGCATCGAATTCCGCACGCGGCTCAGGCGAGAGCACGCACATGCTGCCGATACGATAGCCGTCCGGCGTGATGATCGGCGCACCCGCGTAAAACCGGATATGGGGAAACCCGCTGACGAGCGGATTGTCACGGAAGCGTTCGTCCTCGCGGGCATCCGGCACTACAAGAGGACTGTCGGTGCCGATCGTGTGCTCGCAAAATACGGTGCCGCGGGGCATGCACTCAAGATCGGTGCCGACCTTCGCCTTGAGCCAGTGACGGGAGGCATCCGCGAAGGATACCGTGGCGATCGGCATGTCGAGCCCATGCGCCGCAAGGCGGGCAAAGCGATCGAAGCTCTCCTCCGCCGGTGTGCCGACGATATCGTAACGGCCAAGGGCGGCCAGGCGCCGCGTTTCCGTATCGTCAGACGGCAAGCGGGCTTCCCCTGCTTTCGCGGGTGACAGGAGGCAAGCTCCGGCGCGCATGGTCAATCTCTCGCGCTCCGATATGCCGCAGCGTCCTTGCTAATTCATGATACCACGCCAACACGTGGAAACCACAATCCCGGCGTCTCTCCCTCTTGTTCATCTTTGACCAAAGTTGCATCAACGAACCGAATTGTCTGACCGGTGCCGTGTATGTGGTGCGATCAATCAACCTCTCGATGATGTCGAATTCCACGAACGTCATGATACATTGGGAAAGAAACAATAACAACAAAATTTGAACCAAGGGAAATCCACATCGCACACCAGCCAATATTTATCGCGTTGATTCTGAAAATATTCGCACTTGAACGCCGCCCGAGAAGATATCTTTCTAACAGGTGCGGAAGGTGTTCATAAATTGAGAATAAGTTATATATCCTGCCATAAAAGCACTTCACCGCCCCGCGCTGAGCCGATGACAGGACGGCCGGCACGGGCGACTCGGCCCCGCTGACAGCGGCTGGTTCCGGCACGAGAACCGACACGCGCCTCGTATCGATCCGGATATTCTTTCTTAATCTTTTGCAGGCAAATGAGGCGCTCGTCGTCGTTGGGAGATTGTTCGTGCTCAAGAAGCTCTCGATCCGCTATCAGTTCGCCATGCTCGGTGCTTTTGGCGTCGCAATCACTGTCGCGGCGGTCGCGTTGAACCTGTTCGACTCATACCAGATGGAGTTACACTCCAAGGAAGCCCAGGCCAGAGCACTGGTCGCGAGCGCCGTCACCTCGACTGAAACCTATGTCCGTCTCGCGGCTCAGGGAGTGATCACGAAACAGAAGGCCCAGTCCCTCGCTCTCAAGGCACTGGGCGCGGCGCGCTTCGATCACGGCAACTACTTCTTCGTCTACGACCGGCACGGCGTTGCGCTGGCAAATCCGAAAAAGTCGGTGATCGGGAAAAATCTGGAGAACGTGAAGGATCCATACGGTCACTACGTGATCCGCCCACTGATGCAGGCAGCGGCGAGCGGTCATCCGATCTTTCATGAATATTATTGGCCGAAAGCGGGATCCTCGACTCCCCAGCCCAAGATTTCCTACATGGCGGAGGTGCCGGGCTGGCACTGGATGATCGGGTCCGGTCTCTACATCAGTGATCTCAGAACGAATTTCTGGAACGGGGTGCTGCGTTTCGCCGCGATCTTCATTCCGGTTCTGTTCGCCTTTCTTCTGCTCATGATTTACATGCAGAAAAACATCGCAAACATCCTCAAGCGCATGACCTCGGTGATGAAGGCGCTGTCGACGGGCGATTCCAGCGTTGATGTGCCTTTCACCGACCGGACCGACGAGATCGGCGGCATGGCGAGCGCGGTCGAGATCTTCAAATCCGCGGGCATCGAGAAGGCGCGGCTGGAAAACGATGCCACGGCAGCCGCACGGCAGCGCGAAACCGAGCGTGCTCGTACGGAGGCGGAACGCGCCGCCGCCGCGCAGCAGCTCGCCACGGTGGTCGATTCTCTCGCCCATGGCCTGGAGGAACTCTCGGCCGGCCGGTTGACGTTCCGACTGACCGCCGCCTTCGCAGCGGAATACGAACAGCTCCGGACAGACTTCAATGGCGCGATGCAAAGGTTGCAGGACGCGATGCGCGTGGTTGCCACAAATGCCTCGGCCATTCGCTCCGGCAGCGGCGAGATCTCCAGCGCTGCGGACGATCTGGCCCGCCGCACCGAGCAGCAAGCCGCGACCCTCGAGGAAACTGCCGCAGCACTCGACGAAATCACGACGACGGTACGCAATACCGCGGACGCAGCGGTGCATGCCCGAAATATCGTCGATACCGCGAAGCAGGACGCCGAGCATGGCGGCTCCGTTGTGTCGCAGGCGGTGCGGGCGATGGGGGAAATCGAGACCTCATCGAAACAGATCGGCAACATCATCGGCGTGATCGACGAGATCGCCTTCCAGACCAACCTGCTGGCGCTGAACGCGGGTGTCGAGGCGGCGCGGGCCGGCGAAGCGGGGCGCGGTTTCGCCGTGGTCGCCTCCGAAGTTCGGGCGCTGGCGCAGCGCTCGGCCGATGCCGCGAAAGAGATCAAGACACTGATTTCCGCCTCCAACCAGCAGGTTGTCGCGGGCGTGGACCTTGTCGACGAGACGGGCAAGGCTCTCGAACGGATCGTCCGCCAGATCGCCGAACTCAACGACTCCGTTGCGAAGATCGCCGCCTCGGCGCAGGAGCAGTCGACCGGGCTGGTGCAGGTGAATACCGCCGTCAGCCAGATGGATCAGGCAACGCAGCAGAACGCGGCCATGGTCGAGGAATCAACGGCTGCCAGCCACAGCCTCGTTCAGGAAGCCGAGCAGCTTACCCAGCTGATCGGGCGGTTCGATCTGGGCACATCGCCCGCCCCCGCCTCACCGGGCAGACTGCCGGTAACGCCGCCGCGGCCCGCGGCAAAGCCGGCCCCCATTGCCGCCCCTAAGCGGCACCTCGAAGGCGCCGATGCCGGCGATTGGGAGGATTTCTGAAGCTGCGACGAACGATCACGGCTGGCCAGGAGGCCTCCGGAATGATCGCCGGTGCGCTTCGCCCGCAGCCCCGGCACCGCGCGTCCGGTACGCTGGCATGAAGATGTCGCACCTGGTTGACGCAAATCATTGCCGCCCGAGATGTTCGAGGCTCATTTGCGGGCATACGGCATGACCACGCCGCGCTGAAGCCGTGGAAAGGTATGGCGATGAGGGATCTTCCGCTCGCCAGGGTCTACCAATTCATCGAGCCCGGGCCCGTCGTTCTGCTCACCACAGCAGAGCGGGGGCACCTCAATGTGATGACGATGTCCTGGCATATGATGGTGGAGTTCGAACCGCCGCTGATCGCTTGCATTGTCGGCGAGGGCGATTACAGCTTTGCCGCCCTGCGCAGGACGGGAGAATGTGTCATCGCCATTCCAGCGGCGGAACTGGCTTCGACGGTGGTCGGCATCGGCAACTGTTCCGGCCGTGACGTCGACAAGTTTGAGCGATTCGGTCTGACGGCAAGGCCGGCCCGGCTCGTGACCGCGCCGCTGATCGCCGAATGCTTCGTCAACCTCGAATGCCGCGGCATCGATATGCGTCTGGTCAGACGCTACGACATGTTCGTGCTCGAGGTCATCAAGGGGTGGATCGACCCGGCACGCCGGAACGCGCGAACACTCCATCATCGCGGCTTCGGCCGGTTTGCCGTTGATGGCGAAACCATCTCGTTTCGTTCGAGGATGCGGTAGACCAACCCTCTGCAAACGACCGGCAGGTCAGCCCCGATGGCCCCCACACCGGTCGGCTCGCAAGGTGATCTACCGGTTTCGCGTCGCCGTTCCCCAGAACGGCACATAGACGGTCAGCGCCACAACGTAGAGAAAAACGGCGCAGTAGAGGATCTGAAAGAACCACATTGGCAGGTTCCAATAGATCAGCCGATCGACCCATTGCATGATCAGCGGGTGCACGGTCCCGGCGCCGCCCGCCAGATCCTGCTGCCAGATGGTCAGGATGCAGGCACGGCCTGCCACCGCCTGGCCGGCAACCACCGCGAGAAGAGCAAGATGAAGCAGCCGGAGCCACGCAACGCGAATGACCCGCCAGCCGAGGCGCGCACCGACAGGGATCACGACCAACCCCGTTACATTGAACAGGATGACGATCACATGCACCGCAAGGATCGCATCCGCGAGCACAAGAATCTCCCGCATGGGTCTCCGGTTGGGCGAATGGAACAAGTTGCCTGATTGCGCACCATGATCCGATTTCATCGACGCAGAAAGCCCAAAGTGATGCCGGAGCTCTCCTGCGCGGGTTGGCGAGGAGCGCTGCCCCGACCTTGTTCAGAGATAGGCGAAGCGGCGCATCTGGGGCGCCTGGGCGTGCTCCACCGCGCGGCTCTGCCGATCCGACAGCACGTCGCGCCACTGTCCGGCGCGCCCATTGCGGAAGAAGAGCGCCGCCGCCCCCGGCCGTTCGACAAAACCCCGTTCACGTTCCTGTGCGGCGAGGACGTCGAACGCACTGTGTCGGATCGCGCGGGCAAGGCGGGGGGGATCGGGCTCCGCGCCAAGAAAGCGGATCACGTCGCCAAAACCATCGGCCGGATCGGCGAGCAGATCTTCGTAGCGCAACACCATCGTCGGCCAGGCGGGGTGCGCGGTCCATGACTCCACATGCCGGTTCCAGGAGCCGACGAATTCGGTCACCTTGTGGACGTTGTCTCCCGACACCGCGCGATCGTCCGTCATCAGATCAATCAATGCGTCATGGCCGACGCCGAGGTGATGCGCATAGGAAACCGCGACATCGCGCGGATCCCGCACCAGATAGATCGCGCGATCGGTGACCCCGGCCGTCACGAGCGGCGTGCCCGCATGGTCGACATTGGCATTGTGCGTCTTGACGAAGACCCGCTGCGGGTCGGCGCCGGCGATCGCGCGGTGAACGGCGGGACGCAGGCGGGCGGCCGCCTCGGCCGACAGCGTCGCATCCGGTTCGGCCATGAAAGGCCGGTAGAGCGATGCTCCGCTCTCGCCGGTCGAAAGCAGGGTCAGCCGATTGATGTCCTGCGGCCGGCCCTCATCGAGGATATAGTTCTGCAGGAAAGCCCGCAGCCAGGTGTTGCCGGATTTCGGATAGGAGGCGAGCCAGATGATGCGTCCCATGTCAGATCGTCCTCCGCCGAGGGCAGCAGGCGCCGCCGCGCCCCGATCGCACTTGTGAAATCGGCCTTTCGCTCACGTCCGGCAGTCCTGAAAGATAGCCCGTCGCCGCACATATCCGGTGGCAACTCCGGTTTTGCAACCGCCGCCGGCGGCTGGCGGGCTTGGGCAGTTTCCGTGATCGCGGGTGACCGGGCTCGGCGTTCGACTTCGCCGCGCCGGCGTCTATACTCCGCCCATGGACACCGATGAACTGGCCACGATCGGCTACGAAAAATGCGGCTTTGATGATTTCGTGCGGTGCCTGCGCGAAGCCGGCGTTCGCCAGGTGATCGATGTCAGGGACCTGCCTCTCTCGCGGCGCGCGGGTTTTTCGAAGCGACAACTCGCCGCCGGTCTCGATGCGGCTGGAATCGGCTACCATCACCTGCGGGCGCTGGGCACGCCGGCAGCGGGGCGCGAGGCCAATCGTCGGCGGCGGTGGGACGAGTTCTGGCGCATTGTCGACGACCGTCTGGCTACGCCGGAAGCTGCGTTCGCGCTGGCGGAAGCCGCGGAACTGGCCTCGGCGAAGCCATCCTGTCTTCTGTGCTACGAGGCGGCGGTCTGCCAATGCCACCGGCTGCGCGTGGGTGAACGTCTCTCCGCCAGCCATGGGTTCCGGCTTCGGCATCTCCTGGTCCAAGGCGCGGTCGGACATACGCCGCCCTCGCGCTGAACACGCGCCGCCCGGACGCCGACGTTTCCGCCCGCCCAAACCCTGCCACATTTCGGCCATGCATCTTCCTCATAACCTCTGCCCATGGACACATCACCAAGATGCGCCCTTGAGTCGGGAGAGCAGAATGTCGCGGTCGAGTGTCGGTCCGGAGCATGGCTCAGGATGGGCGCGATCATTCTCTGCACGGCAGGGCTTGCCGCATGCGCCGCCAAGGCGCCGCAGGCCAGTCTCGCCATGCCGCCGCCTGCCGAACCGCCTCCGCAGGCGCTTCCCGCGCTGACCGTCGCAAAACGGCTGAGTACGATGCCTCCCGTCGCGGTGCCGGCCGTTCTCCGCCCGCCGCTCGATCTCTCGGGACGCAACGAGACCGGCAAGGCCTCCTATTACGCCCGCCGTTTTGCCGGCCGGCGCACCGCCGATGGCCAGCGCTTCAATCCGCACGCGCCGATGGCCGCCAGCAAGACGCTGCCGCTCGGCACGGTTGCCAAGGTCGTCAACCTGTCCAACGGCACGAGCACGACCGTCACGGTCGCCGACCGGGGGCCGAATGTCGAAAGCCGCATGCTCGATGTCAGTCCGGAGGTCGCGATCCGCCTCGGCATGATCCGGGAAGGCGTGGCGCGGGTTCTGGTCGAGCCGATCACCATCCCGGAGCCGGATGGCAAGGTGAAGCTCGGCGCCGGCGCGGCGCATGCCTCGAAGGCGCAGATCGCGGCCGCCATCGGAACCTCCCGGCGCGTGATGCGCCAGGACGGAATCCGGGTCGCGGACCGGTGAGCCGCGCGCCCCTCGTCTGACGACGTCCTTTCCGCCCGATCGCAACGCTCGCCAAGGTGCCGGCGAGCTTATCTCGCATGCGCCCTCAACGCGCACATCAGATCGTGCGACCGGTTCACCAGAACCGAGAAATGCCCCTCCCCGTCATAATAGGTGGCGGCGCATTGCCTGAGCCGCCCAGCCATGAGGCGTGCCGCTTCAACCGGCAGGATCCGATCCTGGCCGCCATGCCACAGCAGGACCGGCACGGGCACGTCTCCGATCCTGAATCCCCAGGGCCGGGCCAGCCGTTCGATCTCGGTGCGGTTCGCGGCGCCGCCCTGCAGGGCTGTCTCGGTCATCGTCCGCGCCATCAGGTCAAGCATGGCCGGGTTTCGCATCAGGGCCAGATCCTCGCCGCCCAGCCAGTGCGCCATGCGCATGAGCCGGGCATTGATCATCTCCCTCGTCGGAATGCCGTCCGGTCGAAACTGCCTGAGCCGGCGCCGCAGATAGCGCGGGAACAGAGACGCGATCCACCAGGCGAGCCGTCGCTTCAGCGGCCCTGAGCGACGCGCGATCGCCGGCGGCGGCATGGCGCTGACCAGCGAGCACACCGTGATGCGGGCGGGGCAAGCCCTCGCGCAGGCGAGCGCATAAGGCCCTCCGGCCGACATGCCCTGCACCGCGAACCGGCCGATTCCGAGAAGATCGGCCGCCTCCAGAATATCCGCCGGCCAATCGAGAAGCCTGTCGCCCGGTCGGGGGGCGGAGCGTCCGATACCGGGACGGTCGAATGCGAGGATACGAAGGCCGGCCGACCGCGCCGCGTCGGCCAGCACGAGGGCCTCGAGCCGCGAAGAACCGTGCCCGTGGAAATGAAAGACCGGTGGACCTTCCGCCGCACCGACATCGAGATACCCGAGCGCCCGCCCATCGTGTAGCCTCACCGTCGAACCGGGTTCGTTCTCCGGAACGCCGCCTTCAGTGAGGATCATGGGACGGGCACAATCCGGCGGGTCGGGGCCGGTCAGGCACGGATGTCACCGGCGGCCACCGATCTCGTCGATATGGCGCAGCAGATCGGCGGGATCCTCGTAGACCCTGATCGCGCCAGCCTCCCGCAGCTCATGGGCGCCATACCCCCCGCTCAGCAACCCGACTCCCAGGGCCTTGCAGCGCGCCGCCGCGAGCATGTCCCAAATGCTGTCGCCCACCACGACCGCCGTTTCGATCGCCGCGCCGAGCCGCTCCGCCGCGGCGAGAAAGAGATCCGGGTTCGGTTTTGCGTGGTTCACCTGATCGCGCGTGATCACCGCCGCCTGCTCGGGGTCCACCTGCAGCGCCTCGAGATTGACCGCGGCGGTCTCCATGCGCCCGCTGGTCGCGATCGCCCAGGGCACGCCGGACCCGGTGAGATGATCGAGAAGAGCCCTCGCACCCGGGAGAGGACGAATCCGTTTCCCGTAACGACGATATGATTCGGCATGGCCCCGACGGAGGCGCTCGATGCGTTCCGGGCTGATCTCCAGCCCGGTCTCGCGGAGGAGCTGGTTCGTGAAGAGTCCGCCGCTCATGCCAATCTTCCGATGGATGCGCCAGACGGCAAGGTCGATATCCTCGGCATCGAGCGCGTCCTTCCAGGCCAGGACATGCTGGTAAACGCTGTCGACCAACGTCCCATCAAGGTCGAAAAGGAAGACCGGTTCTCTGGGTATCATGGTTTCGTCTTTCTCGTTGTCCTCAACCGGCTCAGGGCATCACGCCAAGATCCGCACGATATCTGGGGACTCTCATGCACGCCGGACAAGACGCGATCATCTCGCGCATCCGGCCGGCAGGCTCGCTGGCGATCAGCCGCCGCGCGCCATCGGAGGCCGCAGCCCGTCGACGAAGATATCGATGATACGGAGCACCTGGACTTTCCAGCCCGGATCGGGCTGGCGCGCGTAACACAGAGCGAACACCGTCGACATGATCTCCTGCGTGGTGACATCCGCCCGCACCGAGCCGTCCGCCTGGGCCCGCGCCACGAGGCGCTCCATCGCGACGATCAGCGGCGCGGACACCTCGGAATACCGTGCCCTCGCCTCCTCCGTCATCGCCACCGACAACGCGCCGATCAGGCCTCGCTTGGTCTCGACCAGCCCGACCATTCCGTGAATCCACGCCCGCAGCGCCTCCAGCCCGTCGCCGGCTGATTCCAGTTCGGTGGCCGTCTCCGTCGCCTGTGCAACCTCGCTGGCGTAGACCGCCAGGAACAGCGACTCGCGCGTCGCGAAATGGCGGTAGAGCGTGCCGATGCCGAGGCCCGCACGCCGCGCGACCGCTTCAAGGCTCGCCTCCGGACCGCCCTGCCCCAGTATCTCCTTTGCCGCCGCGACGAGTCGCTCGCGGTTGCGCTGCGCATCCGATCTTGGCTTGCGACCGGCGATCTGCATCGTGCCGAACTCTCCCATTGCTAAACGGAGGCATGCTCCGTATATTGTCGAAAGCGGCCGACGGATCCGGCTTCGCCGCTCAACGCACCTTTCGGGCACCTTTGCACCGCGCCAGCGCGCCCGTCGATCCATAAACATCCCGAATGATCGGAGACTCCATGCTCCACCCGATACACCTCACGCTCAACGGCATCTGCCGCGACCTGACGCTCGATGACCCGCGCATCACGCTGCTCGACCTCCTGCGCGAGCGGATGGCGCTCCCCGGCACCAAGAAGGGATGTGACCGCGGCCAGTGCGGCGCCTGCACCGTGCTGGTCGATGGGCGGCGGATCAATTCCTGCCTCGTGCTGGCCGTCACGCTCGATGGCGCCGAGATCACGACCATCGAGGGTCTCACGGAAGGCGGCCGCCTTCATCCGGTGCAGGCGGCGTTCATCGAGCATGACGGGTTCCAGTGCGGCTATTGCACGCCAGGGCAGATCATGAGCGCGCTCGGCCTGATCACCGAGGGTCATGCCGGCGACGACCCGGAGCGCATCCGCGAGGGAATGAGCGGCAATCTATGCCGCTGCGGCGCTTATCACGGCATCACCGAGGCCGTGCAGGACGCCGCGAGACGCATGGCGGATACCAGCGCAGGAGACGCCGCATGACCCCTTTCGCCTATCTCCGCCCCGCCACGCTCGATGAAGCCCTCGGCGCCTGGGAACCGGGCGCGGCGTATCTCGCCGGCGGGACCAACCTGGTCGATCTGATGAAGACCGGCGCGCTGCGGCCGGGCAAGCTGATCGACCTCGCCCGCCTGCCCGACCTCGACGCGATCGAGACGCTGGAGGACGGCAGTGTCCGGGTCGGCGCGCTGGTGCGGAATGCCGATCTCGCCCATGACATTACCTTCGCCGCGCAGTTCCCGATGGTCGCCGAGGCGCTGCTCTCGGGAGCTTCGGGCCAGTTGCGCAACGCCGCGACCGTGGGCGGCAACCTGCTGCAGCACCCGCGCTGCGCCTATTTCCAGGACCCGCTGAGTGCCTGCAACCGCCGTGCGCCCGGCAGCGGATGCGATGCGCGGGACGGCGACAACGCCGCCCTCGCGGTCATGGGCTGGAGCGAAGCCTGCATCGCCACCAGCGCGTCGGATTTCTGCGTTCCCCTTGCCGCGCTCGATGCCGTGGTCGAAACCACCGGCCCGGCGGGAGCGCGCGAGATCCCCTTCGCCGAGCTTCATCGGCTGCCGGGCGATTCCCCCGAACGCGCGACCGCGCTTGGGCCGGGTGAACTCATCGTCGCCCTGCGCCTGCCCGCCGCCGCGTCCGCCTTCCGCGCCCATGCGCGCTATCTCAAGCTGCGCGAGCGCACCTCGTTCGCCTTCGCGCTGGTCTCGGCCGCCGCGGCGCTGCGTCTTGATCGCGGCCGGATCGCCGAGGCCAGGCTCGCGCTCGGTGCTGTCGCCGCGAAACCCTGGCGCAGCCGCGAGGCGGAGGCGATGCTGGCCGGCGCCGCCCCGGCGCCCGAACTCTTCGCCCGCGCCGCCGCCGTGGCGCTTTCCGGCGCCACCCCGTCGGGGGCGAATGCCCACAAGATCGAACTCGCCCGTCGCACCGCGGCCCGGGCTCTGGCGCTCGCCGCCGCGGGCACGCCCGCCCGGATGCCGGCGCTGCCTGCCTCGCCCTTCGGAGACCTCGCTCATGTCTGAGACTTCCATCCGCTTCGGCTCGAACGCCGGCCAGTCCGTCACCCGCCGCGACGGCATCGCCAAGGTCACCGGCGCCGCCACTTTCGCTGCCGACAATCACCCGGACGGCCTGCTCCACGCCGTCTATGTGCCGGCCACCATCGCGCGCGGGCGCGTCATCCGCCTCGACACCGGGGCGGCCAGGGCCCATCCCGGCGTGGTCGAGGTGTTCACGCCGGAAAACCGCCCGGCGCTGGCCGGCGATCCGGACGCGAAACCCTTCCTGTTCGCCTTCCGCACCGAGGTGCTGCAAAGCGCCGAGATCCGCTATGCCAACCAGCCGATCGCACTGGTCGTGGCGGAGACGGTCGAGGCCGCCACCGAAGCCGCCCGTCTCGTGGTGCCGCACTACGAAGCCCTGCCGCCGCGCCTCGGGCTTGACGGCGATGCCCCGTACAAGCCGGAGTCCGGCAATTTCGGTAGGCCGGCGGAAACCGTTTTCGGCGATGTCGCCGCAGGCCACGCGGCAGCCCGCCACGCGGTCGACCTGACCTATGAAACTCCGGCGCAATACCATAACGCCATGGAGACCCACGCCATCGTCGCCACCTGGGACGGCGACCAACTGGCGCTGGACGTGCCGAGCCAGGCCATCGTGATGTCGCGCGGGGCCTATGGCTACTATTTCGGCATCCCTGCGGAAAACGTGACGATTCGCAGCCCCTATCTGGGCGGCGGCTTCGGCTCGAAAGCGGTGATCAACGGGCCGGCGTTACTCGCCATCCTGGCGGCGCGCGCGCTTCGCCGGCCCGTCAAGCTGATGCTGCGGCGTGAGCAGATGTTCGGCCCGGTCGGCCATCGCGGCGCCACGCGCCAGCGCCTGCGCATCGGCACCGACGATGACGGCCGCATGACCGCGCTCGACCACGAATCGCTCGCCGTCACCTCCACCTTCGACGATTTCATCGAAGGTGCGGCGGACGCGTCCCTGGGGCTCTATGCCACGGAGGCCCTGCGCTCGACGCAATACGCCGTGCGCGCCGATATCGGCACACCGGGGCCGATGCGCGCCCCCGGCATCGCATCCGGTTCGGCGGCGCTCGAATGCGCGCTGGACGAGATGGCCGAAGCGGTGGGACTCGACCCGCTGGAATTCAGGCTGCGCAACTATGCCGACGCCGAGCCGGGCACCGGCCGGCCCTATTCCTCGAAGGCTCTGCGCGAATGCTACCGGCAGGGCGCCGAGCGATTCGGCTGGGCCGGCCGGCCGCTCGCGCCGCGCCAGATGACCGACGATCGCGGCCTGCTCGTCGGCTGGGGCATGGGCACCGCGCTGTTCCACGCCCCGATGTTCGCGGCGGAGGCACGCGCCACGCTGCGCCCCGATGGTACCGGCCTTGTCGAGACGGCGGCGGCCGACATGGGCCAGGGCGCCTGGACCGCGCTCGCGCAGATCGCCGCCGACGGCCTCGGCCTGCCGCTCGACAGGATCGAGTTCCGCGCGGGCTCTTCCGACCTTCCCGATGGCGGCATCGCCGGCGGCTCGGGGCACACGGCCACCGCAGGCGGCGCGCTTCATGCCGCCGGCTGCGATGCCGTCCGCCGGCTCGGAGAGATCGCCGTGGCCGATCCCGCCTCGCCGCTTTTCGGCGCCAATGCCGGCGTCGTCGCGCGCGACGGCAGGCTCTTCGCCCGCGACGATGACAGCCGCAGCGAAAGCTATATCGAGATCATTGCCCGCGCCGGCGGCGCGGCAGTCCAGGGCGCCGGCAGCGCCGCCCGCCCGCCCGAGGCCGCGGAACGCCATGCGATGTATTCGCACGGCGCGGTCTTCGCCGAGGTGAAGATCGATCCCGCGCTCTTCCAGATCCGCGTCACCCGCCTCGTGGGCGCCTTCGCCGCAGGCCGCATCATCAACCCACGCCTCGCCACGAGCCAGTTGATGGGCGGAATGATCTGGGGCCTGTCCTTCGCGCTGCATGAAGAGGCTCGCCACGACCGCCGCACCGGCCGGATCGTGAATGCGGACTTCGCGGGCTACCACATCCCGGTCAACGCCGACGTGGCGGGCCTCGACGTGATCACCGTCCACGAAGACGATCCGCATGTGAATCCGCTCGGCATCAAGGGCGTCGGCGAAATCGGGATCACCGGCACCGTCGGCGCCATCGGCAACGCGATCTGGCACGCCACCGGCACGCGGGTACGGCGCTTCCCGATCCGGATCGCGGATCTGCTGGCGGGCTCGCAATCGATGTAGTGGTCGCGCCTCCGGCCATTAATTTGACATTTTGGCGCATATAGATCCCGCCAAGTTTATTGGCTAAGGGATCGAAGCATGAAAACAGCACTCGTCACCGGGATCACCGGCCAGGACGGCGCCTATCTCTCCCAGTTGCTCCTGGGCAAGGGATACGAGGTATTCGGCGTGATACGGCGCTCTTCGCATCGCGGCGTCGAAGACCATCGCCTGCGCTGGCTCGGCATTGCCGACAAGGTCACCCTGCTTGACGGCGATCTCGCTGATCTTTCCAGCCTCGTGCGCATCGTCAAGGAAGTCCGGCCCGACGAGGTCTATAATCTTGCCGCCCAGTCGTTCGTCGCCTCGTCCTGGCGGCAGCCGATTCTGACCGCCAACATCACCGCCGTCGGCGTCACCAACATCCTCGAGGCAATCCGCGCCGAACAGCCGGAGGCCCGCTTCTACCAGGCATCCTCCTCGGAAATGTATGGCCTGATCCAGGAGCCGATGCAGAGCGAGGCGACCCCCTTTTATCCCCGCTCGCCCTACGCCGTCGCCAAGCTCTACGGCCACTGGATCACGGTGAACTACCGCGAGAGCTTCGGCATGCATGCCTCTTCGGGCATCCTGTTCAACCACGAAAGCCCGCTTCGCGGCGTCGAGTTCGTCACCCGCAAGGTGACCGACGGCGTCGCCCGCATCAAGCTCGGCCTCGCCGGCGAACTGCGTCTTGGCAATGTCGACGCGAAGCGCGACTGGGGCCACGCACGGGATTACGTGAAGGCGATGTGGCTGATGCTCCAGCAGGACAAGCCGGATGACTACGTCGTGGCCACCGGCCGCACTACCACGGTGCGGGACATGTGTCGTATCGCCTTCGACCATGCCGGCCTCGACATGGAGCGCCACCTCGTCATCGATCCCGCCTTCTACCGCCCCGCCGAGGTCGACGTGCTGCTGGGCAATCCCGCGAAGGCGGAGCAGAAACTCGGCTGGCGGCCGGAAACCACGCTCGAGCAGATGATCATCGAAATGGTCGACGCCGATCTCGAACGCCTGCGCCGCACCACGCCCGGCTGACCTCGCAGATTGCCGCCGCCATGCGAACGTTCCGCGCCGGCGGCGGACTGGCCACCGTCTCCAACTTCCACTAGCGTGCGCCGACTACGACTATACGATGGAGACGCTTGGTCAATGGGACAACTGACGCGGATACTTGTCACCGGCGCCGGCGGCTTCGTAGGCCGGCACCTGATGCCTGAACTCGGCCGCCGATTTCCCGAGGCCGAACTGGTTACCTTCCGCGCCGATATCACCGACCCCGCCGCCACCGAGACCTCGGTGCGCGACGTCCGGCCGGATGCCTGCGTCCATCTCGCGGGCATCACCGCCGTTCCCGAGGCACGGGAACACCCACGCCGTGCCTTCGCGGTGAACCTCGACGGCACGCTGAATCTTGCCCGTGCCCTGCTTGCCCATGCGCCTGGCTGCCAACTGATCCATGCCGGAAGTGCCGATTGCTACGGAGCCAGTTTCCGTTCGGGCCAGGCGCTGGACGAATCGGCGCCTCTGGCGCCGCTCAACACCTATGCGGCAAGCAAGGCCGCAGCGGATCTGACCCTCGGCGCCATGGCTGCGGAATCCGGACTGCGCGTGCTGCGCTTCCGTCCTTTCAACCATGTGGGCCCGGGGCAGAGCGAAGCCTTCGCTCTTGGCTCCTTTGCCGCCCAACTCCGCCGGATTGCCCGCGGCGATGCCGCGCCGGTGCTGCATGTCGGCAACCTCGATGCCGAGCGCGACTTTCTTCACGTGAACGACGTGGTCCGTGCGTATGCGCTGGCGCTGGGACGCTCCGACGACCTGCCGAACGGCACGATCTTCAACATTGCCTCCGGCATTCCGCGCCGGATGCGCGACATGGTCGAGGCGATGATCGTCTCTCTCGGTATCCATGTCTCGGTCGAGATCGATCCGACCCGCCTTCGGCCAAGCGATATTCCGCGCGCGGTCGGCGATGCTTCCCGCGCCGAAAACCTGCTTGGCTGGCACCCGGACCACGGGATCGAGGAGATCGTGCGCTCGGTCCTCTAAGCGCCGCATCTGCGCCCCGAGGCGAAACCAGCCCTGAAGACACGACCGGCAGCCCGGCCGGAAACCGGCGGCAGATTCCGCCGATGCGCCAGACTGCCGCCGCGGGTCAGACGCGTGTCTTGAGCGTCGGCGACGACTTGAAACGCACGGTCTTTCCGGCCTTGACCTTGATGGGCTCGCCGCTGCGCGGATTGACGCCCTTGCGCGCCTTCGTCTTGCGCACCGTGAACGTGCCAAAGCTCGGCAGCGTGAATTTGCCCTTCTTCTTCAGTTCCTTGACGATCGCCTCGATAACGTCCGTAGCCGCCCGGTTCGCGGCGACGCCGGTAATCCCGGTCGAATTCTGAATCACATCCGTTATGAACGCTTTCGACATGGCGACGCCTTTCAATGATTGCAGGAGAATCCTAGCACTGTTCACTGCTCAAACAAAGACGCAAAACGGGGGCCGATGAAACGAAAAACGCCTGGTGTAATTCCGATTTTTACCCCGGCGGTGCGGTGCGATTAGGCGCGGCGCAGTCGGCGCATGAGGGTGCGCAGCAATCCGGTCTTCCACGTATCCAGCATCACCGCGAGCAGGATGACGATGCCGATCACGAGCGGTTGCCAATAGGTATTGAGATCGAGCACATCCATGCCTTCCGTCAGCGTGCCGATCACGATCGCTCCGAGCAGGGCACCGGCAACACTGCCGGATCCGCCGAACAAACTCACCCCGCCCACGACCGCCGATGCGATTCCATCGAACAACGACGCGCCGGAACCGGCTGTCGGATAACCGGACGCAAGACGCGCGGCGAGGATCACCCCGGCAAGCCCTGCAATCGTTCCCGAAAGCGTAAAGCAGAGGATCTCGATCCGCGCGATGTTCACGCCAGCCAGCCAGGCGGAATGGCGATTGCCGCCGACGGCGTAGACCTTGACGCCGAACGCGGTGCGGCTAAGCACCACATGCGCGGCAGCGGCGACCACCAGCATCACGAGAACGCCGATCGGAATGATCTTCAGCACGTATCCCTGTCCAAGGGCGTTGAACGTGTTGCTGAAAATCGGAATCGGATTCGCTTGCGTCACGATCAGCGGGATCGATGCGGCGACGCCCAGGGTCGCGAACGTCGTGATGAAGGCTGGAACATTGATGTAATGTGTGATCGAACCATTGATGAAGCCGATCAGCGCCCCGGCCAGGATGCCGCCGAGGATCGCTCCAGGCCAGCCGAGCGGCGTATGGTTGATGACCACGGCGGCCGTTACACCTGACAGCGCCTGGATCGCGCCCACCGAAAGGTCGATGCCGCCGATCAGCAGCACGAAGGTCTCGCTGACCGCCAGCAACCCGATGGTGATCGTGTTGACCAGCAGGGTCGAGATATTGCCGATGGTCAGGAAGTTTCCGGTCAGCACCTCCATCCCGGCCATGATCAGCGCGAGAATGACGAAAATTCCCGTCTCCGGCGGCAGGCGAAGGCCCTTCCGTTGCGGGCTGGCAGTCGTGCTGGTGTCCTGTTTTGCCATGAAGATCGCCCCGGTTGCGGATATGTCAGAGGGATTGTGCGAGAATCGAACGTGCCTCGGCCTCGGCGCGCGGAATCCCTGTGCCCTCGCAGATGCCGTGCCGAAATACATAGATCACGTCTGAAACTTCGAGAATCTCCTCGATCTCCGAGGAGCACACGAGCAGCGTATCGCCCGCCGCGGCCAACTCGCGGATCAGGGCATGGATCTCGGCTTTGGCACCGATATCGACACCTTTTGTCGGCTCGGCGAGCAGCAGGATGCGGCTCCGCGCCGTCACCCATTTCGCGAAGATGACCTTCTGCTGGTTGCCGCCGGACAGGCGCCGCACGCTGGTTCCAAGCGGCGAGCGTATGGCCAGGCGGGCCGCCATGGTGCGCGCCTGCTCCGCCACTGCCGCATCGTCGAACCAGATCCCGCGCGAGAACCGGTCGATGCTGGCGAGCACGATGTTCTTGCCGATGGTCATGTCGGGAATGAAGCCGTTGGCCTTGCGGTCGTCCGTCAGGAACCCGAAGCCTTTTGCCAGCGCGGCGCGCGGCGTTGTCGGCACATACGGCTCACCGGCCAGGCGGATCTCGCCACCCTGCATCGGCCGAACGCCGAACAGCACCTCCAGCAGTTCAACCTGCCCGGCTCCGGCCACGCCGTACAGCCCGACCACTCTTCCAGCATTGATCTCCAGACTCGCCGAGCGGCAATTGCCGCTCGAGAGGGTCCTTATATCGAGCAATGTGGTGCCGCCGAACGCGGTCCGCGGCGAGACCTCGGCGAGCGGCGTGGCATCGCGCCGATGGCCGGTGATGTAATAGGCAAGATCTGCCTCCGAAAGATCGGCGCGCTCCGCATCCAGCACGACATCGCCATCCTTCATCACCACCACATGATCGGCAACCGCCAGCGCCTCGCCGAGCTTGTGCGTGACAATGGCGATCGAGGTGCCGCCCGCCGCCAGCCGGCGGACCGTATCGAGCAGCCGGGTGATCTCACTCGCGTTCAGTGCCGACGTCGGCTCGTCGAGCAGCAGGAACCGGCCGCCCTTGTCGAGCGCGATGATGATCTCCAGCATCTGCCGGTCAGCCGGCGACAGCGCTCCCGCAGCCATGTCCGGATCAGCGGCGAGGCCGTAAGTCGCCAGGGCCCTCCTGACATGTTCGTTCATCGCGGTGCGGTCGGTGAATGGCCCGCGCCGCTTCTCCCGGTTGAGGAAGAAATTCTGCGTCACCGTCAGTTTCTCGATGATGCGCAGTTCCTGCCAGACCACGGCAATGCCGTGCGCTTCGGCGATGCGCGGCGTCGTCAGCGTCACGGCCTCGCCATCGAGCAGGATATGGCCGCCGGATGGCTGCTCCGCCCCACCCAGGATCTTCAGCGCCGTCGACTTGCCCGCGCCATTATGCCCAAGCAGCGCCGTCACTTCCCCAGCGCGGAGCGAGAAACTCACTCCGCGCACCACGGGTGCGGAATCGTATCGCTTGACGATTCCCGAAAGGGCCAGGCTGCCAGCCTGGCCGGTGGACACCGTCGTCACGGATAGGCGATTTTCATCATCTCGTGGCAGTTAGCCTTACTGACGGTATAGGTCTTGGTGAGAACCAGTTTGGGAATATTCTTGTCGCCATCGAGATACTTGATGATATTCGCGACCTCGATCTTCGACTCGACCGCGGGGGACTGCAGCGCGCCAGCCTTGTAGACAGAGTTCTGGCAGATCGCCTGCACGGCCTGCTGGCTGCCTGAGAGACCGATCACCGCAACCTTGCCAACCTTGTTGGCGGCGCGGATCGCATCCATCGCCCCAAGACCACTCGGCGCATTGATATCGAAAATCACATTGACGTCAGGATGCGCCGAAAGCATCGCCGCCGTGGCGGACAAGCCGCCCGGCGTGGTCCCCTTGCCATTCAACCTCGATACGACGTGGATGTTCTTGTCACCATCGATGATTTTCTTGAAACCCTTGTCCCGATCCTGGACCGAGGTTGCAAACGGATAATCAATCCATCCCAGCTTCACCGGCGCCCCGTGCAGAGCCGACTTGTCATAGGCGATGACTTCCTTCGCGGCATTCTCGCCAAGCTGGACATTGTTCGACTGGACGAATTCGACGATATGCCCGCCCGCGCGCTTCAGGGTTTTCATGTCGACATTGGTATCGATCGTGAAGACCGGGATATGCGCGTGATTGGCTGCCAGCACGGCGGAGGAGGCCGCCGCCGCATCGGCGGGAGCGAACATGATCGCGTTGACATGCCGCTGGATGAACGCCTCGACCTGGTTGAGCTGCTGCGCCTCGCTCATGTTGCCGCCATAGTAGATCAGCTTCGCGCAATCCGCGGCCGCATCCTTGGCGGCGGTTTTCGCCATGGTCTCGAAATACGGATTGGTCAGCGTCATCAACGACATGCCGATCACGTATTTCGGCTTCGCGCAGGTCTGCGCCGCCTCGGCGTGCGGGCCGGCCAGGCCGATCGTTCCGGCGATTGCCATGCCCACTATCGAAAGCCGCTTTGCCAGCTTCATTCCCGTTCCCTCCTGTTTTTGAACAATTCTACTTTTCGGACAAATTTGGCTCATAGATTTGCCCGGAGACCAAAAATTAGATGAACGAAAGCGCTTGCGCAAGCGCTTTCGCTCCCTGTAGTGTTTGTAGGCAGGTCAGAAGAAGATCGACTCGCGGGCCGGCATCGTGCCGCTGCGCATCATCCCCCCGCGTCCGCCAGGGCTCGCCGCATACACGCGATCGTTTTGGATTTCGGTTCCGCACGGAGCAGGCCACATGGGTTGAAAGCAAACGCCTCCACGCATGACCTCCGGCGCAGTCTCGTGCGCCGCAGCGCGAGACAGGCAAGCATTGGAAATATCGAGCAGTTGCGAGAATGAGATCTTTCGCCTCCCCCCTCTCACTTGGCATCGACCTCGGGACATCAGGCGTCAAGGCGGTCCTGCTGACCTCATCCGGAGCGGTCATCGGCACCATGTCGGCTGCCGTGCCGACATCGCATCCGCACCCCGGCTGGGCCGAGCAGGATCCCGAGGATTGGTGGATCGCCTGCATGACGGCCCTGCGCGAACTTCGCCGGCAGTATCCCGAAGCTTATGAGGCGGTCAGATCGATCGGGCTGTCCGGACAGATGCATGGAGCGGTCCTTCTGGATCGGCATAACCGAAGCATCCGCCCCGTGATCTTGTGGAACGATGCGCGCTCCACTGCCGAAGCGGCGTTCCTGGCGGAAAATCATCCCTCGTTCATCGAGGCGACGGGCAGCCTTCCGATGGCCGGCCTCACGGCACCCAAGCTGCTTTGGCTGCATGGCCACGAAATCGAATCATTCCGGAAGATCGACTGCCTCCTGTCGCCCAAGGACTATCTCCGGCTCCGGCTAACCGGCGAGCGCGTCACCGATATGTCCGATGCCGCCGGCACGCTCTTTCTTGATGTGCATCGCCGCTCATGGTTCGAGCCGATGATCGCCGCGACCCATCTCGAACCTCGGCAATTTCCCAGCCTGTGCGAGGGAACATCCGCCACCGGCACCCTGACCCGAAGCGCCGCCAGCGAGCTTGGCCTCGACAGCAAGGTCGTGGTCGCAGGCGGCGGCGCCGACAATCCGGCCTCCGCGGTCGGGATCGGCGCGTCACACCCGGGCGATTCGTTTGTCACCCTGGGAACCAGTGCCGCCGTCGTGTCGATCACCGATCGCCCCCTGGCGCGCATTGCCGGCGGCGTTCACGGCTTCTGCCACGCGCTGCCAGAGAGATGGTACGCGATGGGGGCCATCCTGTGCGGCGCAAATTCGCTGCGTTGGGTATCGAAACTGCTGTCGATGCCGAGCGAACAGGCTTTGCTTGATCGGGTTGCCGCCGAACTGCCACTCGAACGGCCGGTTCCGCCGACAACCCCGCTGTTTCTGCCCTATCTATCCGGCGAGCGTACCCCGCACAACGATCCGAACGTGCGCGGCGGCTTCATGAATGTCGGCATCGAGACCGCGGCGCCGTCATTCGGCTACGCCGTTCTCGAAGGAGTCGCCTTCGCCCTGCGGGATGCCATGGGTTCGGTGGAGGAGTCAGGTTCGGATATTCGTCATTGTTCTCTGGTCGGCGGCGGAGCGAAAAGCGATTACTGGGGACAGTTGCTGGCGAACGTGCTGGGACGCGAACTCCATACGCTGGAAGGCAGCGAACTCGGCGCGGGGATCGGCGCGGCGAAACTCGGTTTCGCCGCGCTCGGAATCGACGAGCCGGTGAACATGTCACTGCCCGTCAGAAAGACCTTCGAGCCGCAAGCGGACCGTCGCGAGGATCTGGACGACCGATATCAGAAATTCCGAACCCTTTACCCTGCGGCGCGTTCGCTCTGCACCTGAAGGAGGGGCCATTTCGTGACTCGCCGCATCATGATTGGACAGTATGGGAACGTCGCCCCGCTCCCATCTCCTCGGTCGGCTGCTTACCGACATCACCGGTCGCCGGATCTGTAAGGGGTCGAGCAATTGGCCACCATGGAAGATGTTGCCCACAAGGCAGGCGTTTCGGTATCAACCGTTTCGCATGTCATCAACGGCACCAGAAAAGTCCGTCCCGCGACGGTCGAAGCTGTAAGGGATGCCATCAGGAAGACCGGCTACGTTCCGAACTCGCTGGCGCAGGCCCTGGCGGGAGCTTCGACGAAAACGATCGGTGTGGCGATCTCGGCCCTGACAAATCATTATTTTGCGGAAACGGTCCGTGTGATCGAATCCGAATGCGCAAGGCGGGGCCTGATGATATTCCTGGCCGACACGCATGACGATCCGGACCAGGAACTGCGGGTCATCAAGGCGCTGCACCAGCGCCGGGTGGACGGCATCATTCTCGCACCGACCGCGGGAACCGACCGACGGGCGCTCGACTACCTGAAGGGCAAGGGCATACCGTCGGTGCTGGTCGATCGTATCGTTCGAGGCGAGTTTGACCAGGTCGGCGTCGAGAACACCGTCGCGTGCCGCGAGCTGATCTCGCATCTGATCGGCCACGGCCATCGCCGCATCGGCTTCGTGGCGGGAGCCCCAGGAATTTCAACATCGATCGAGCGGCTCGAAGGATATCGCGACGCCCTGCATCAGGCCGGCATCCCGTTCGATCCCGCCCTGGTGTGTTGCGGAGAATCAGCAAACGAACCGGCACGCCGCGCCGTTCGCGAACTGCTCCGGCTCGACCCACGGCCAACCGCGATCGTGGCCTCCAACAACCTGATGATGATCGGCGCCATGCACGCCTTGCGCGACGCCGGCATAGAGGTGCCTGCGGGAATGGCTCTGGTCGGGTTCGATGATTTCGACTGGGCCGAACTCTTCAACCCCCGGCTCACAGTACTCGCACAGCCACTCGAGGACATCGCCATGAAGGCGGTGGAACTGCTGACGAGACGCATCGCGCGGCCCGATGATCAATTCGAAATCGTGCGTCTCACGCCGGAATTGAGGATCCGGAACTCCTGCGGCTGCCAGGATCAGCGCTGACACCGCCGTGGCCCGGCCAAAGCCTGGCCACGGCGGTGTTACAAGAACGCATCCGAGGTCAGCGCACCTGACGCTCGACGGGCAGCGCGGCGTTGCGCGACCATTGCGACATCGAGCCCGTGTAGAGCTTCGCCTGCTTGTTGCCGAGCAGCTCATAGCTGGCAAACCAGCCGAGCGCCGCCCAGTGCGCGGTATTGCAGAAATTGATCTGCCGACCCGCCATCGGCACCCCTGCCGCCTTGTAGAGTCCGGCAAGATCCGCCGGCGTGCGGAACACGCCGCCATCGTTCACCGTCAACCAGCTTTCGGGAAGGTTGCGCGCTCCGGGAATCGTGCCCGGACGCGTATCCACCGGCGCGAGGTTCACGCCGAGATATTGCGCCGACGGCCGGTCGTCGACCAGCGGAACGTGCGCCTTCATCGCCCGCTCCACCTCGGCCTCCGTCGCCAGCAGGCGCGGCCTGACATGGGCCACGAAGCGTGTCGCCACCGGCTTGACGAAGCCCGCCTGCACTGGATGGGCCGGCGTGCTGCCCCGCCCGACATATCCGGCATAGCCGCCGTTCAGGATGGAGACATTGTTGTCGCCCAGATACTTGAAGGTCCAGAACACACGCGCGGCGCTCGCCATGTCGGTGGCGCTCGTCCCGGCCGTGTAGATGACCACGCGCGTGCGGTTGCCGATACCGAGGCCGCCGATCAGGGTCTCCAGCTCCGCGACGGGCGGCACCATCCCCGGCGCGCCGTCGACATCCTTCCGCCATAGGCCGTTCTGCGCATAATTGCTGTAGACCGCGCACGGCACGTGCCCGTGCATATAGGTCTGCACGTTGCCGCCGCCGATCGGATTGCGGACGTCGAGCATGACGACGCCGGGCTTGCACGCATGGGCCGCGACCCAATCCGCGCTCACCAGCGGCGGCACCGGCTTCGCGGCGAAGGCCGTGCCGCCGAGAACGGCCGCGGCAAGACCGAATGCCGGAATGACTGACAGTTTCATGATGATCTCCCTGATCCCTGGCGAGGCGCCGGCCTGCGCCGGCCGCCCGCATGTCCATTCAGTCCGGCAGTCCGAACCGTCGTCTGAGCGCGATGCCCACGGGCGTGCCGAGCAGCGCGAAAACCAGCCACTCCCAGCCGTGCAGGCTGGTCGAGGCGATGCCGCTGAACAGGCTGCCGATATTGCAGCCGAAGGCGAGCCGCGCGCCATAACCCATGGCAAGACCGCCCAGCGCCGCGGAAAGCAACGGCAGCGGCTCGAATTTCGTGGTCAGACTGAACCGTCCGCCGATCGCGCTTGCAAGCAGCGCACCGAGAACGATGCTGATATTCATCACCGACGTCTCGTCGGCCAGAATGCCGTGGGAAAGCGCCGCGTGCGGGAACGGCCAGCTCCAGAAGCCGTGCGCGGGCGGCACCCAGCCGAGCAGGCTCGCCCCCTTCGCGCCCCAGAGCGTGAACCCCCAGACGATCGACCAGGGATGCCCGGCGATCAGGAGGGTCAACCAGTTCAGCCCGGCCAGCATCAGCGCGGCGAAAGGGAGCGGCCAGGGGCCACGGAACCAGGCACTCCCTTGCGGCAGCCAGGCGCGCATCATCGGCGAGGCCGGCGGCGCGAACCGCCGCAGTATCAGCGCAAGGCCGCCGAGCGCAACGATCTGCAGGGCCGCGCCCGGGCCCCAGCCGATCATGCCACCGAACGAGACCGCGCCAAGCGAAGGCAGGGAAAGCCACCAGGGCAGCTGGAATGTTGCGATGAAGGCTCCCGCGCAAAAGAACAGCAACGCGAGCAACGTGCGCAGATTGCCGCCGCCCGACGCATACAGGCAGCCCGAGGCACAGGCGCCGGACATCTGCATCCCCACCCCGAACAGAAACGAACCGACCGCGACCGGCACGCCCGCTGGCGCGATCGCACCGGCCACGCCATGGCCGAACACCGCTCCCCGCGCCAGAATGGGGGCGAACAGCACCGTCGCCGCCGCGAGCATGAGAAGATTGGCCATCGCCCCGCTGCCGTCACGGCGCAGGACCAGCGCGCGCCAGCCATAGGCGAAACCGTAGCCGCCGTGGGCCAGCGTCATGCCCATTGCCGCACCGATCAGAACCAGCGCCGGCAGCCTGCCGCCGGTAGCCGGCATGGTCATCGCGAGAAGCCCGACGATGACGACGCTCGCTGCGGCCAGCAGAACTCGCGGCGGACGCGGCCCGGTCGCGGCAATCTGGCTCATGCCTCACCCCGCGTGACAACCGCCGGCGAGGCGCCATTCCCGGCATTGCGGCCAGCAGCGATTGCGCCGGCCATTCCGAAACCGCCCGCCTTCATCCTTCCTCCTTCGAGGTCCATCTTGCCCGGATTGCGCGCCGGACTCGCCGGCCGCGTGATCGTTCGAATTAAGACTTTCGAGACGATTTTTGTGACCTACCAAAGGCCGGTCAATAGTTCCGGAAAAATGAAAATGGGGATGTCGGCAAGGCCTCCTTGGGCAGAACGATTGTCCTGCAAAACACGGTAGCGGAAATGAATGTTTTCTATGCCGCGGCGAGACGCCGCAGGGCGGCGGCGAGGGAAACCCGCATCTGGCTCGGTATCCGCAACCTGCGATCCTCGAACCGCCGGTCGTCAGGGCCGATCCCCGATCCCATCCGCGCATCCCGGGCGTACAGCAGCGCGACGATGTCCGGCGCGAACAGGACAACGAGATTTTCCAGCCAGCGCGCCACATCGCCGGGCGACGCCCCCGCCAGGCGCGGCCGCGAGGCGCGTGGTCCGATCGCCGCCGCTGGTTGCCAGGCTTCGTCAGTCACCCAGCGATTGGTTGTGAACAGCCGGATCGGCAGCCCCTGCACGTCAACCGAAATGCCGATCAGATGCGTGAAGCCCATCCCGCCCGCCGGCCCCGGCGTGAAGATGTGGAAATGCCCATGCTCGGCGCGCAACCGCTCACGCACCGCATGGGCATGGTAGAAGAACCGCCAGCCTGACACCGGATCCAACGCCTCTGGCTGCGGATATTGCGTCCATTCGGCGAACCCCTCGGCAGTGCCGGGCAACCGCGCGGGCGCGCTGGTTCCGGCCCGCGCCCAGGCGGCGATCTGGGCTGCCGCGGCGTATCCGGCGCGCGCCCGCCGCCGCGGCGAAACGCCTATTTCTGCGGCGCGCAGGGGTTCTGCGGAGCGCAAGGGTTGCCCGAATTCGTCTGCCCGTTCGTCGCGCCGGATTGCGGCGCGCACGGATTCTGCGGTGCGCAGGGATTGGCCGCGGCGAGAACGATCCCGCTCGCCGCCTTCGCCGCCGTCGCATGCGGCAGCGCCGGCGCGAGCGCGGCGGCCAGGGTGAGCATCGACAGGGCACTGTGCTTCGGCTTCATGACGGGTCTCCTCGGTGAATGCGGGCGGGACGGTGCGGTTCGCCCGCGCCGGGCCTCGGTCAACATAGAGTGACAAGCCGCCGTGCCGTCAAGGACGCCATCTGGCCAGTCGCGCGCCCCCATCCGGGCAACGACCCGGTGACCAGGACGCAGCGCCGCGGCTTTCCGCCAGAACGACCCCCGCCAGGTCACATGCCCTTGCACGCCGGCCGCCCGGTGCGAAACCCTGCCATGCCACATATGGCGAACCGCCCCGTTTCACGCCGCGGGGAGTCAAAGCCGCGTGAGACCGGCAACGATCATCGAACCGTGTCTTGGCACCGGCCGCGGCGCGAGGCAGACCGCCCGCATGAACGCGCAACGCGACAAGAAGCAGCGTGCCGTCTTCACCCGGCGCGCCATGATCATCGGAGGCAGCCAGGTCGCGCTGTTCTCGGCGCTGACTGCGCGACTCTACGAGATGGAGATCGTCGATCACAGCCGCTACAGCCGGCTCGCCCGCAAGAACGCGGTGAGCGAACGGCTGATCGCGCCGGAACGCGGACTGATCACTGACCGCAACGGCGTCATTCTGGCCGGCAATCGCCAGCAATGGCAGGCCCTGTTCCTGATGACGGCGGCGTCTGACCCTGCCGCCACGATCGCGCGCCTGGAACGGATCGTGTCGCTGTCGCCGGCCGATCGCGCCCGGCTTGCGAAGCTCGCCACCGGGCCGATCCATTTCCTGCCGATCCTCGTCAAGAAGGATCTCGGCTGGGACGAGATGGCCAGACTCGAAGTTCACAGGCCATCGCTGCCCGGCCTCATCATCGATCGCGGCTTCCGGCGATTCTACCCGCTCGGCCCGCTTACCGCCCATCCGGTGGGCTACGTCGTCCGCCCGGACAGCGCCGATGCGGGGCGCGAGCCGGTTCTCGCCCTGCCGGGTGTGCGCGTCGGCGGCAGCGGCATCGAAAAATCGGCCAATGCCGCGCTCTTCGGATCGCCCGGCATCGTCGAGGATGAGGTCGACGCCGGCGGGGCCGTCGTTCGCGTCATCACGCGACGCCCGGCGCGCGAGGGGCACGCCGTCGGTCTCACCCTCGATGCCGGATTGCAGCGCACCGCTGCCGGCGCCCTGAACGGGCGGCCCGGCGCCGCGGTGCTGATCGACACCAGCACAGGCGACCTGCTCGCCATGGCCAGCGCGCCCTCGTTCGACCCGACCTGGTTCGACGACGGTGTGCCCGATCATGTCTGGCGGCGCTGGACCTCGAAGGCGGCGCATCATCCGCTTACTGACCGTGCGACCGGCGGACTCTATGCCCCGGGCTCATCCTTCAAGCCGACCGTCGCCCTCGCCGCACTCGAAGCCGGCGCGATCACCGGCGACACAAGGTTCTTCTGTTCCGGACACATGAAGATCGGCAACCGGATCTTCTATTGCTGGCTCCGCTCCGGCCACGGCTCGATGGACGTCGCCTCGGCCCTGCAGCAGAGCTGCGACATTTTTTTCTACCACGTCGCGATGCGCACCGGAATCGACCGGATGGCCGCGATGGCCCGGCATCTCGGCCTGACGGGCCGCGAAGCGCTCGCCCTGCCGAATGTCGCCGAAGGCTTCATCCCGACGCGCCGGTGGGCGAAACAGCGGCAAATCGACTGGACGAAGGGCGATACGGCGGTTCAGGGGATCGGTCAGGGCTACACCGTCCTGACGCCGCTCGCACTCGCCGTGATGGCGGCACGCATCGGCACCGGCCGGGCGGTTCGCCCGCGAATCATCCGGACGGTCGGAGCGGTCGAGCGAACCCATCCGGCGGCAACCACGCTCTCCCTTTCGGATCGTCACCTGGCCCTGGTCCGCCAGGGTATGGCGGAGGTGGTCAACACGCCCCTCGGCACCGCCTGGGGCGCCCGCCTCGCGCTCCGGGGTGCCAGGATGGCCGGCAAGACGGGCACGGCCCAGGTCATCGGGGAAAGCGCCGAGATGGAAGCCGAAAACTACAACGATGCCGAACTGCCGTGGCAGGACCGGCCGAATGCGCTGTTCGTGGGCTACGCGCCGCTCGACAGGCCACGTTTCGCTGCGGCCGTGGTGATCGAGCATGGCACGCTTCTCGGCCCCGTGAAGATCGCCCGGGACCTGTTCGCGGCCGCCCTCTCCCGACGCCGTCTCGCCTATGGCGACGAGTCCAGACCTGCGTGATGCGGATCGCTCCGGGCATCGTATCGTCCCGTTGCCGATCATGACATCAGGATCCGCGGCCGCAGGTTCACGCCCGCTGCTTCAAGATACGGTGATACAACACCGGCTCCGGAACCAGTGCGTTTCTGGATTGTCCTTGCAGTATCGGCAATTTTTCCGATCGGCCGGTCGCCGACGGCCTCTTCTGACGATGACGTGTTATTGACACGTCATCGCGACCTCTACCGCAGCGCACAAAATCAGGGCAGTCAATATCGGCGGGTCGGCATTCGCATGGCGGGTCACCGGTTCCGGATCGATCCTGCCGCGCGGGCTCAACCTGGCCGCACCTCGCCTGTCGCCACCGCCTTGCCGAACCCTGCCAGGCTCCAATGGAAAGGCTTACCCGATGTCGGTCACGAACAAGCGGAGATCCCGACAGCCCTCCGCCGCCACCCCGGCTTGCGCCACGGGGTTGCGGAACGTCCTTCTGTTGCAGGGCGGCGGCGCGCTCGGTGCCTACCAAGCCGGCGCCTACGAGGCACTCGCGGAGCACGCCTACGACCCCGACTGGATCATCGGCGTCTCGATCGGCGCGATCAATGCAAGCCTGATCGTCGGCAATCCGCCGGAGCGCCGCCTCGAACGGCTTCGCGAATTCTGGAAGCGCGTCACGACCCCACGGCCGGGTTTCATTCCTCCCGCCCTGTCCCTGCAGGTCGCCGCCGAGAAGAAGCTCGGCGCGCTCAACGCGGTCCTGTTCGGCCAACCCGGCTTTTTCCGCCCCCGCCATCCGGTCGACTTCATTACGGAAAACCCGCTCAGCTTCTACGATACGGCCCACCTGCGCCAGACTCTCGAAGAACTCGTCGATTTCGACCTGATCAATAGCGGCACCACGCGGCTTGCCGTTGGCGCCGTGCAGATTCGTACAGGCAACATGATCTATTTCGACAATGCCGAGTGCCGGATCACGCCGCAGCACATCATGGCCAGCGGCGCCCTGCCGCCCGGCTTCCCGCCGGTCGAAATCGATGGAGAGGCCTATTGGGACGGCGGGCTCGTCTCGAACACTCCGCTCGAATACATGATGCGCTGCGAACCGCGCGAGAATAGCCTGGTCTTCCAGGTGGACCTGTTTCCGGCCCGTGGGCCGATGCCGAAAACGCTCGATGGCGTCGCCGAACGCGAGAAGGACATCCGCTATTCAAGCCGCACGCGCTATGGCACCGACGCGGAGAAACGCCGCCAGGACCTGCGCCGCCGGGTCTGCGCCTTCCTTGAAAAGCTGCCGCCCGAGTTGCGCGACGATCCGATCGCGAAGCATCTCCAAGAATTTTCCTGCCCGGCACAGATCGATGTCGTACACTTGATCTACCGCCCCGAGCATCCGCAGGGCGCCGACAAGGACGTGCAGTTCGACCGTACCACCGCCACGGAACGATGGCGCCACGGTCACGAAGATGCCTCGCGCGCGCTGGTCGCGGCACCGTGGCGCGAACCACACCCGCACGAACTCGGCATGCGGACCTTCGACATCGCCAAAACCGAATCTTGACGAGGAGCATTGCCACGATGGATGCAGCAACGATCAGGGAAACCGCCTTTGCGATGCCGCTGACGAGCCCGGGCTTTCCGAAAGGACCCTATCGCTTCGTCAATCGCGAATACATGATCATCACCTACCGCACCGATCGCGCGGCGCTCGAGAAGATCGTCCCCGAACCGCTCGAACTCGCCGATGACGTGGTGAAATACGAATTCATCCGCATGCCCGACAGCACCGGCTTCGGCGACTACACGGAGTCTGGCCAGGTGATACCGGTTCGCTACAAGGGCAAACCTGGGGTCTATGTCCATTCGATGTTCCTGAACGACCATCCGCCGATCGCCGGCGGACGGGAGATCTGGGGCTTTCCGAAGAAACTCGCGCGCCCGGTCCTGGAAGTCGAAATCGACACGCTGGTTGGCACGCTCGATTACGGCCGAATCCGGGTGGCCACCGGCACGATGGGCTACAAGCACCATACGCTCGATCACGATCCGGTTCTCTCCTCGATGCATGAGCCGAACTTCCTGCTCAAGATCATCCCGCATGTCGACGGTTCGCCACGCATCTGCGAACTGGTGCGCTATCACATGAGCGACATCGTCCTGAAAGGTGCCTGGACCGGTCCCGCCGCGCTCGCGCTCTATCCGCACGCCCTCGCCCCGGTCGCCGATCTGCCGGTTCGCGAAGTCGTCGCCGCCTCCCACATCCTCGCGGACATGACGCTCGATCTCGGCGAGGTCGTCCACGACTATCTTGCCTGATCGACCCTCCGGATTCCCCTCAAGAGAAAAGGATTTTCCCATGGCCCGTTTCGACGGCAAGGTCGGCATCATCACCGGCGCCGCCAGCGGCATCGGCCGCGCCATCGCTGAACAGTTCGCCAGAGAAGGCGGCCACGCCGTGATCGCCGATCTCGATCTCGACGCCGCACGCAAGACGGCAAGCGCCATCGCGACCTTCGGGCCGGCGCCGCTGGCGGTTTCGATGGACGTCACCGACGAGCAACAGGTGGAGGACGGCGTTGCCGCCGCCGCTGAAAGGTTCGGCCGGATCGATGTGCTGGTGAGCAATGCCGGCATCCAGATCGTCAGGCCGCTTGCCGAGTTTCCCTTTTCCGACTGGAAGAAGCTGCTCTCGATACATCTCGACGGCGCATTCCTGACGACGCGCGCCTGCCTGAAATACATGTATGCGCAGAAAAGCGGCTCGGTCGTCTATATCGGGTCGGTGCATTCAAAGGAGGCGTCGAAGCTGAAAGCGCCCTATGTCACCGCGAAGCATGGGCTGATCGGCCTCTGCAAGGTTCTCGCCAAGGAGGGCGCGGAACATAATGTCCGCGCCAATGTCGTCTGCCCCGGCTTCGTGCGGACGCCGCTGGTCGAAAAGCAGATCCCGGAACAGGCAAAGGAACTCGGCATCAGCGAGGATGACGTCGTGCGCAATGTCATGCTGAAAGACACCGTGGACGGCGAATTCACAACCGTGGAAGACGTCGCCGCCGCGGTGCTCCATTTCGCCGGATTCCCGAGCAATGCCCTGACCGGCCAGTCGATGGTCGTCAGCCATGGCTGGTTCATGCAGTAGCCGCATCCGGTCAACGCGCGGGAGTCCGACCTCCCGCGCTCGGCTCCTTGCCCGTTGCCGATACGGGAAACAGCCGGCGTGACCCGTCGCCGTCATTGCGCTTGCGCGCTGCGGCGCAAGGCCTGCGGCGGCTGGCCGAAGGCGCGCAGGAACGCCCGCCGCATGCGTTCCGGGTCGTGAAACCCGACCATCCCGGCAATCACCTCGATGGGCATGCTGGAATGTTCGACCCGCTCGCGCGCGGTCTCCAGCCGCAGGCGCTCCACCGCCCTCGCCGGACTCATGCCGACCGACCGGCTGAATGCCCGCGAGAAATGCCGTGGACTCATCGCGGCCCGTTCGGCCAGCACCTCGACGGTCAGACGCGCGTCCAGATGGTCGCGCATCCAGCCGAGCAGCCCGGCGAAGCGTCCGTCTCCTCCACCCATCTCGATCAGCGCCGAAAACTGCGACTGCCCGCCCGGCCGGCGATAATAGACCACCATCTCCTGCGCCACGCGCCGCGCCACCGCCTCGCCCAGGTCCCCGGCGATCAGCGCCAGCGACAGATCGATGCCGGCGGTAATCCCCGCCGAGGTCCATATCGCCCCGTCACGGATGTGAATGGCATCCGGCTCGACCAGGAGGCGCGGAAACAGCCGCGCCAGTTCCTCCGTCCGTCGCCAATGCGTCGTCACCCGCCGCCCGTCCAGAACGCCCGCCGCCGCCAGCAGGAAAGCACCCGAACAGACGCTGCACAGCCGCCTCGCTCCCCGCGCCTGCGCCACGACGAAGGCACGGATCTCGGGACACTCCATTGCCCGCCGGCAGCCTCTGCCGCCCGTCACGATCAGAGTGTCCAGCGCACCGGCCGCACTGGCGGGTTCGCTGCCCAGCACGGCGCCGGACGATGAGCGGACGGGGCCGCCAGATGCGGAGAGGATCGCCAGCCGATACACGTCCGCCTGATGCCGCGCGGCGATCTCGAACGCCGTGATCGGCCCCGAGGCGTCGAGGATCTGGAAGTCCTGATAGATCAGGATGCCGATATGCCGGGCCATGGCCTGAAATGAGGGATCATGGTCATTTCGTCAATCGTGCCGTCATGGGACACTCGGTCGCATCATCGGAGATACCCCATGTCCCCACCGCCATTTCGTATCCTCTTCGCCGTCTATCCGGGCATGACCCAGCTCGATTTCACGGGTCCGCACCAGTTCTTCATCCGCGCGCCGGGATGCGAGGTCATCGTCGCCAGTCGCGATGGCGGCGATGTGCCGAGCGACGGCCTCGTCTTCGCCCGCACCGCCCGCCTTGCGGACGTTCCCGGCTGTGACCTTCTCTGCGTGCCGGGCGGCACAAACGCGCTCGACGCGGCGCTGGACGACGGCTTTATCTCCGAACTCCGCCGACTTGCCGCCGATGCACGCTACATCACCTCGGTCTGCACCGGTTCGCTGATCCTCGGCGCCGCCGGGCTGTTGCGGGGGCGGCGCGCCGCGTGCCACTGGGCGTGGCGAGACCTGCTGAAGCCGTTCGGCGCAATTCCGGATGACGGCCGCGTGGTGCGCGATGGCAACGTCATCACCGGCGGCGGTGTGACCGCGGGAATTGATTTCGCGCTCGTGGTCCTCGCCGAGATTGCCGGTCCGCAGGTGGCGCAAACCCTCCAGCTGGGCTTCGAATACGCTCCCGCCCCACCCTTCGAGGCTGGGCGCCCGGAACACGCGCCGCCTGACATCCTCGCGGCCTGCCGGCAGGGTCTCGCTCGGCTGGCTGCGACCCGCGAGGCCCAAACCCGCGAAGCAGCATCCCGCCTCGCCACGCAACATTGACTCCGCTGAGGGTGTGAAGCTGTCGATCCTGATGACAACACCAGGCTAGCGGTGGCGCGTTGAACCAGGCCGAGAGACCGCGCAGGCAAGCGGCCTCCCGGCGGGGTTCGTGACCGTAGCCGGTCTGGTGCATCAACTGATGGAGGCGCGCAACTCTACCGACTGGCCCATCACGTCCTCTCCTTGAGATGAACGGCGACAGCTTCCGATTGAGCCAATACCGGGTTCGCTCCGGCGGGCGGAAAGAAGGCCCCGGATCGCTCCGGGGCACACACAGTTGTCGCGAGTGGGCTTGGCTTGCAGAAAACGCGGTAGTCTCGCGCGAGTTCATCATGCCGCCGCCCGGCTCTGCCGCCAGTGGAGACCGCATGTCCTCCCGGACAGACGTTGCGCAGGCCTATCGGCCTCCGCCCCCACCAGCGCCACCACCGCCGGCACCGCCGCCGCCGCCCGCGCCGCTTCCCGACCCGTGGCCGCCCGCTGCGGGGCCTCGGCCAACGCCGATCTGGTCGTGCGTCATGTCGCGGTCGCGGTCACGGTCGAGATCGCGGTCCTGATCGGGATCCTGCAGTTTGTCCTGATCGCGCAGCCGGTCCTGATCCTGGTCCTGCGCCCGGGCCGTGCGGCTGAGGGCAACCAGGCCGGCAGCCAGGCCAGCCAGCCCGGCGGCGCCGGCGACGACGCGCCGGCGGGACATGATTTCCGATGAGTCGATACGTAAGGCCATTGTCTTGCTCCACGCCAAGAAGGTTGCCGCTTATTGCGTGTGTGGAGGCTAGGCAGACCGCATGTGCCGGGCGTTGCGCTGGATCAAGCAGAGAGTCGGGAGAAAGGACAGGGCGGGGCGGCACGTTCAACCGTTCGTACGATCGCCTTCCAACCGGGATCAGACGGTCTTTCGGCATGGAATAAGGGCCAGGTTGTTTGGGGGATCGGCAACGCATCGGGCTCTTGGGGACGCTGGATCCACAATCGCCCCCATGGACGATATGGGGGCGGAGCCGGGATGTGGTGATGGCGACGATTACGAAGATTTGGCGGGCATATTTTGGTCAGCGGAAGTCGATCAGGTCATCCGCAGGATCGTCCGGACAGGCGCAAGGCAGCGCGCGATCACTTTCTCAAACCGATCAGGCAGTGTCGGAAATTCTGCATATGGGTGGCAGTTGACAGAGGAGCGGACAGGCAACCTGCCGCACGTGTCGCGAAGTGCCGCTTGACATCAGGCGGTACGGCCCCGCGGTGCGGGCATATCGTTCGCAGGCGCGTCGTCGGCCTCGACGAGTCTGTCGATTTCGGGGGCAGGCCGCGCCTTCGAGAAGATGAAGCCCTGGAGATCGTCGCAGCCGATCCGCGCGAGGCCCTCGCGCTGTTCCAGTGTCTCGACGCCCTCGGCGGTGACGCGCAGCCCCCGGGCGTGGGCGAGCTCGATGATCGCCCGGACAATGACCTCGTCGCTGTCCTGGTCGCCGAAGCCGTGAATAAAGCTGCGGTCGATCTTGACGCGGTCGACCCGGAGCTGCTGGAGGCGGGCAAGCGAAGAGAAACCGGTGCCGAAGTCGTCGATGGCGATGCGGACCCCCATTGCCCGGAGCGATGCGAGGTTCTCGGCTGCGGTGCCGATCTGGCCGTTGGCGGCGGTTTCGGTGATCTCGATCTCGAGGCGCTGCGGCGGCAGGCCGGTGACGCGCAGGATGGCGGCGACCCGCTCGGCGTAGCCGGGATTGGCGAGTTCGGGGCCGGAGGCGTTCACCGCGATGGTGCGGTTCGGCCAGTTGACCGCGGCAGTGCAGGCCTCGCGGAGCACGCGCTCGCCCATCATCTCGATCAGGCCGGCTTCCTCGGCGATGGGGATGAACAGGTCGGGCGAGATCCAGCCGAGCGCGGGGTGGCGCCAGCGCAGCAGCGCCTCGAACCCGGTAATGGTATGGCCGGCGGCGGCGTGAATGGGCTGGTAATACGGCACGATCTCGCCGCTTTCCTGCAGGGCAGCGCGCAGGTCGGCCTCGATTTCGCGGCGAAGGCGGAGCGCGTCGTCCATGACCGGGTCAAAGAACGCAAAGCGGCCGCGCCCGGTGGATTTGGCACTGTAGAGGGCGATGTCGGCCTTGCGGAGCAGGTCAATACGGTCCGTGCCATGATCCGGTGCGAGAGCGACGCCGATGCTCAGCCCGACGAACACACGGTTGCCATCAAGATCGAAGGGGACGCGGACGGACTCGACGATGCGCGCGCAGAGCTTCTCCACATCCTCGCGCCCGGCAACGCCAGCGAGCATGACGGTGAATTCGTCGCCGCCGACGCGGGCGACCATGTCCTCCTCGCGGACCAGGGCGCGGAGGCGCGCGCCAAATTCGCGGATCAGCGTGTCGCCGGCGGGATGGCCCAGCGTGTCGTTCACCTGCTTGAAGCGGTCGAGATCGAGAAAGAGCAGCGCGATCGAGGTCCCGGACAGCGCGGCGAGGGCGGCATCGGCGCTCTCGTTGAAGAAGGTGCGATTGGGCAGGCCCGTCAGCGGATCGTGAAACGCGAGGTGATGGATCCGCACCTCGCTCGCCTGTAGCCGGAGCGAGCGGCTGCGAACGACGGCGAGGAAGCCGGCGACGGTGAGCAGCGCCAGGGCGAGCAGCCCGCCGAGGATCGGCATCGCCCGCGACAGCACCGCCGTGCCGGGGCGGTAGGGGCGCCAGATGAAATAGCCGATCCGCTTGCCGGCATTGTCGTCGACCGGGTAGGCGGCGGCGCCGGGGCCGTGCGCCGGAGTCCAGGCGAAATGCAGGCCATTGAAAAGATAGTCGCGCGTCAGCCGGCGGGCGAAGGAGCCGTCGAGGAAGCGGACGGCGACGTGCAGATATTCAGTGCCGGGCGCCTGCCGGATCTTGCCGGTATCCGAGACGATGGGCTTGACGCTGATGACCGCGGGATGGCCGCTGACAACCGCAAGATCGGCAATGCCGGGCGAGAGGAACTTGCCGCCCTGCCCCGTAGCATGGCCATCGCGCATGTCATGCCGCAGGGCGTGGACGAGCGGCGCGACCTGTCCGCGGATCGCGTCATAGGCGGCGGGGGACGTCATCCTCCCATTGGCGAAGGCGTAGATCGGACGGTTTTCGGGGTTCAGCACATAGGCGCCGTCGAACCCGAAGTAACTGTGCATCCAGGTGCCGAGATTGTCGTCGATCCAGTGCGTGTCGTCGGCGCGGACCTTCTCCACCGCGGTGTCCCACACCGTCGAGCTTTCCTGGTCGTGCGCAACCTGCGAGCGCAGCTGCGAGACGACGAGGGCAACCAGCCTTTCCTGCCGCTGGAAGGAGACGCGGTCGGACTGATGGGCCGCCCAGGCGAGGAGCAGGAAGGCAAGCCCGCCGGCCGCCAGGGTCAGCAGCAGCGCCGGAACGGCGCGCGTCAGCACGAAGGCGAGGCTCGTTCGATTGTCCTTCCGTTGCAACACGACTGTCTCCGTCCATCGGACCCAGTGTGATCACATGAACGGGAATCGTTAATACTTAATGTAATTTTAGACTCATTACGTAGTATGAATGCATGCCGAAAAAAAACGGCCCCGGATGCTTCCGGGACCGTTCTGGGAGGGGAGCCTCGAACGTCTCTGCATGTCTCAAGGCCCAACGTATGTAACAGAAGAGACGCTGCACACGGGTGACGCGAGCATGTCATTTACGTCAGGTTTGCATCCCTGTTCCTCAACGCATCACGAGAACGTAACAGGAACGGGTTAACAAATCCACTCCGCTCCGCGATCATGTGTGGAACACATGAAAATCGGGCAATTTTACCGCCATTCCGCCACAAGGAAATGGCCCCGGAGCGCACCGGGGCCAGGAGGGAAAATGGGAGGAGAGTGTCTCGCCGGAAACAGTCGCGGGAGCCGGCGCCGTCAATCTTACAACCATAGCGAGCATATTGCGTCGACGCAACAATAAAATGGCGGCGGACCGGATGCGATGAATCAATGACGGTCGCGAGTCGGCGTGCCAGCGTTATTCTGCAAACGCACGGCTTTCTCATGGAGACAAGATCATGAACCCTGTATTCCGATATGCCGCCCTGGCCGCGATGCTGGCCCTCGCCGGCTGCTCGAGCACGGCACGCGCTCCCGAAAGCGCCGCCCTCGGGCCGGCGGATCTCGCTTTCATCACGAGTGCGTATCAGCTCGTGCAGTTCGACATCGACGCCTGCTCCTTCGTCCGCAAGGGGCCGATCGAGCCCGCGGCGATGCCCGCGGTGGACAAGGTCTGCGCCGATGCAGCGACCTACAAGCCGCAGCTGCGCGCCCTTGCGGCCCAGGAGGGCGTGACGCTGCCGAACACGCTGCCCTTTGACCTCAAGGAAAAGCTCGTCTCGCTCAGCTATCATCCCGAGCCGAACCTGACCGTCGAGTTCCTGCGCGACGAGATCAGCAGCCATGAGAGCGCTATCGCGGTGTTCCAGGGCGAACTGCGCGAGGGACGCAACGCGGCCTTCCGGCAGAAGGCGCAGGAGGCGCTGCCGGTGCTGGAGCGCAACCTCGCCATGCTGCGCGCCGCCCTGCCCACCGGCACCGCGGAATGAGAAAAGCCCGGGCCTCAGGCCCGGGCTTCCCGCCATTCCAGGGGGTGAGGTCAGAAGACCTTGCCGACCTGGACCTGAAAGAAGATGTCGTTCTTGGCGCCGCCGCGGGCCTGAACGTCGGTCGCGAGTTGGGCCTGGGCGAAGATCGTCGGCGAGAGGAACGAGCCGGCAATGACGCCGATGCGGGTGAAGTTGTTGCGGTTGCCGGTATCGAACGTCCCCAGCGGATTGACTTCGGATATCTTGCCGCCGAAGGTTTTCTCGAAGCTGAGGCCGAGTATCTGCTCAACCCGGTAGGGGGGCGATGGGCAGTGATGCTCCGGTGACGGCGTTTTTGATAGCGGTGTAGGCATCAAGGCCGTGCCGCGCGGCGGTCCCGACGACGGATCGGACGTTGGCGAAGAAATCGGCGCCCCAGTTGGATCGGAACCCTCCGGTGACCTTGCGATATGTCGCGGTAGGCCGGAGTTCGCGCTCGGAGCCGTTGTTGTCCGCGGCGATATCCGGGTGGTCGAGGAAGGTGAAGAGATGATCACGAACCTTGCCGTATCGTCGGCGCAATCGTCTGCCGTGGTGGTTGATCGGGGCGAGCGCCATGACGGCGTCGAGATCATGGTCGAGGCGCCGCCGCCAGGCGCGTCTTGTAGCGTCCGCGAGCGTGCGATGGCGCCGCGCCAGCACGACGGCGCGGAGCAGCAGGGCCTTCATTCTGGGTGCGAAGATCGTATCACCCGCCTCGATCGCGAATTTGCAGTCCCGGAGTTGGTGGCGAGGCAAATCTGCCAGTCATCGGCATGACCGCGCTGGGCGCCATAGAGATCGGAGATCCAGATAGC